>JBCBHR010000167.1:0-5197 GCA_038525365.1 Pseudomonadota bacterium
AGCCATCCACCACGCAACAAGCCGTGTCGCGCAATCGCTTCATAAGCGTATTCTGAACAGGTTGGCAGATGCCGACACGTGTTGCCGATGAACCCGGACAGCGTGAGCTGATAGAACCGGATCAGGCTTGTCCCGATCAGGCGCCCCGGTGTTTTGGGCCATTTGCCGTCCCAGTTTCGGGTTTGGCGTTTTGCACACATGATCAGGCCGCGCTGCGGGCGTGGGCGACCTGCTCCAGCGCATCAACGAGCGCGTCCAACACGAGCATGGTCGATGCGTGACGCGCCGGATATTCCCTGACTGCTTCCAGCGCGCCAAGGGCTTCAAACCGACCCTCTGGCGTTGGCCCGTCATTTTTGAGCATCGCAGTCATGGCATCGTGGGCTTCGCGCACATCTACGAGATCAGCCCCAATCACGTCACTGGCCACTGCGGAGGCTGCGGCCTGTCCTAGTGCACAGGCCTTAACCTCTTGGGCAAAGTCGGTGATGGCGCCATTTGCATCAACCTTCACATCCAGTGTCAGCTTGGAGCCGCACAGTTTGGCATGTGCCGATGCGGTGGCATCGGGCGCATCAAGGCGACCAATGCGCGGAATATTGCCCGCAAGCTCGAGGAGTTTGGAATGGTAGACGTTGTTGACCATGTCTCGTTTAACGTGTGCGGACTGAAATTGCGCGTTCCTCTGGTCACGCGCGACTGACTGACTATATGCCTATCACGTTCGCCGCAGGCAAGGACGCGACCTATCTGTCGCATGACCCACGCGGGTAGCCAGACTTTGTTTGGACTGAACACAGCGCGGTTGACCGCGTGAATTGAGGATCGAACCGGAGGTGATGGCATGGACGCAATCGTGAAAAACCCGACCCAGCATGAAACAGAGCTGAACAAACCAAGCCGTGAGGAAGCCGAGGCCGCGGTCAGCGTTTTGCTGCGCTGGATTGGCGAAGACACCAACCGCGAAGGCCTTCTCGATACGCCAAAACGCGTGGTGAAAGCCTATCAGGAATTGTTCGGCGGCTATGCGACCGATCCGGCTGACATCCTTGGACGCACCTTTGAAGAGGTCGCGGGTTATGACGATGTGGTGCTGGTAAAAGACATCCAGTTCCACTCCCATTGCGAGCATCACATGGTGCCGATCATTGGCAAGGCGCACGTGGCTTACCTGCCAGACGGGCGCGTGCTTGGGCTCTCCAAGATCGCACGTGTCGTCGATATTTTTGCCCATCGCCTGCAAACCCAAGAGACGATGACCGCGCAGATCGCGACGTCAATCAACGACTCGCTTCAGCCAAAAGGCATCGCGGTGATGATTGAGGCGGAGCACATGTGCATGGCCATGCGCGGCATCCGCAAGCAGGGCTCGACCACGCTGACGACGCGTTTCCTCGGTGACTTCGAAAAGCCAGAAGAAAAGCAGCGTTTCATGGAAATGGTGCACGGCCGCCAGCGCTGAGCAATTGTCTCAAGACATGGTGTGGGCTAAGGCCCGCATCATGACCGACGCTTTCCCTCAAATAAAAGACAAAACCGAGCTTGAGCGCGGTAGCGTGTTCGGCCCACGCTTCGATGAAAGCGGCCTGATCACAACGGTGGTCACAGAGGCGGGCAGCGACCAATTGTTGATGGTTGCTTTCATGAACGCCGAAGCGCTCACCAAAACGCTTGAAACGGGTATCGCCCACTATTGGTCACGGTCACGCCAATCCCTTTGGAAAAAGGGTGAGAGCTCCGGCAATTTGCAGCATGTTGTCGAAATGCGCACCGATTGCGACCAAGACGTAATTCAGCTGCGCGTTCGCCAAGACGGCGACGGTGCAGCGTGCCACACGGGACGCGTTTCCTGCTTCTACCGAGTGGTGACCAAAGCGGCCAATGGTTCAACCGCTTTGGAATTCGACGAGCACATGCAGCCGATGTTTGATCCCGAGGCCGTCTACGGCAACAAGGGCGAGTGATGGGCCGGGCCTAGGCCGTCGCGATGTAGGACCGGATTTCTTCGGCCTCGCGCTCCACGTCGGCAATGCGCCGTTTGACGATATCGCCGATGGACACAATGCCGATCAGGTCGTTGCCGCGCACAACCGGCAAGTGACGAAACCGCCCGCTTGTCATCAATTCCATCAGATCGGACACGGTCGATTCTTCGGAACACGTGATCACATCGCGGGTCATCAGATTGGCGACGGTTTCCTGCAGGCTGGCCGCGCCACGTTCGGCGACACCGCGGACAATATCGCGTTCAGACAGGATGCCGTCGATTGTCTTGGTATCATCGCTCACGATGAGCGCGCCAACCTTGTGCTCACGCAGTGCGTTGGCGGCGTCCATAATGCTCACGTCACTCTTGAGCGTGAAAACATCGCCGCCCTTGTCGGACAGAATAGCTGCAACGTTCATGATGCTACCTCCTCAACCACCATGGGCCTCGGATGATGCGGCTTCCCATCCGGCATGGCAAGGGGTTCGAGGTGACGTTAAGTTACAGCGCGCGCCGCCGGACCGGGGTCCACAAGACCAATCAGGAAGAAGCCCGTGATCAGACCCCCGATATGGGCCTCCCATGCGATATTGGACGGGGCACCGAACCACCCTGCTCCGGACGCATAATTCATCACCATCCAAAGTGCGAGAAACGGCACAACACCGCGCTGGCGCAACGCAAGCATCGGAGGCAGCAAGGGTTGCGTAAAGCCAGTGCGCGCGGCTCTGTTCCGCCGAAAACCGAACCGGGCGGCAGCGCCAAGAAAGCCCGATACAGCACCAGACGCGCCGATCAGCGGGACTGGATCGCCCCAATAAAGCGCCATGTGCAGCGCTGCCGCCCCCAACGCCGTGATCACCCAAAAAGCCAGAGTTCGAAACGTACCAAGGCGATACGCGACCGGCGCACCAAATGCCACAAGCCAGATGAGATTGAAGGCCAGGTGCAGCCAGTCGCCATGCAGCAGGGTGTGCGAAACAAGTGAAAGCCACAGCGTTAAGTCGGTTATCACGAACCCATCGGTGAAGCGCTCGGGGATGAGTGCATAATTTAGGATTATCGACACATTGGTCATCGGGCCGAGTACTTGCGTGCGCAAGAAATGGATCGCGATGCAGGCGAGCGCGATGACGACCAGAGCGCCGGGCACATTGAAGGCGGGCTCACCACCACTTGGCCGGACTTGCGGCTGCGGGCTTTCGACAGGCGGTCCCGCCTCACCCCATGGGGACTGGGATTTGTCGTTGTCCCGATTGTCGCTTTGCAAGTGGTTCACCTTCGCGCGTTTCCGATGCAGCGTGATATCGCGCCCACGACACAAAAGAAAAGCGGCAAAAAAAAAGGCCATCGGACTGATGTCCAATGGCCCGGTGAGTCCCTGCCCACCCCGTTTCCGGTTAGCTCAAGTGCTGCGAAACAAGCGCTCCGCGTTGACATCTTAATGACCCATTAACGCGGATTTCTCAAGCGGAACGCGCTGTTAACCTTAATACGCGCGCTGGCGCCATTAACCGCCCCCACCGGCCGCAGACTGGCATTTCACATGCTCCGTCACCCCTAAAACAACGGAACACGCGCGCGCGTGTCCCGAAAAAGTACACCAAGCTGACGGGGTCGAGACCATGCGCCATGAGGGAACAGACCGGTTGTTTCAATACTGGACATCGCGCCGCGATGGGCGCGCCGCTCCATTGCGCGCCGACATCGCGCCTGCGGCCATTGCGTCGGTGCTCAGCAACACATTCATCCTCGAAGAAACAGCGGCACATATGAAATATCGGCTCGCCGGCACCCGGCTATGCTGCGTGTTCGGTCGCGAACTTCGCGGTATGCCGTTTGCCGATGGATTTGAAGCCAGCGACCGCAAACTTGTGCGCGATGCGCTTTCGGCTGTGCATCAAGACCATGCTGTGATGACAGCCGAACTGCACGCAAGCGACACGCGCGAACGCATGGTGGGGTTGGAATTGATGCTTTTGCCACTCGCCGACGAACAGCCCCGCATCCTTGGTTCGCTTCAATTCCTCGATAACCCGTATTGGCTTGGCGCTGACCCGCTGGGCAAAATGCGACTCACAAGCTTGAGTTATCTGGACTCCGACAAACAGTTCGTCGTGCTCCAAAACCGCCCGCCCGTTATGCTTCCCGAATACCGTCCCGCCGGTGGCAGGCGCTTGTTCCACGTCCTTGAGGGCAACGGATTGACCTCCATCGGAACGCCGCGACCCGACCGTACATTCTCTGTCATTGACGGCGGTCGTGACAGCTAGAAAATAATCCGTCTGACGCCCGCCAAAACATCAAAAATTACCCCGTGTTAACCGTCGCCGTTTATCAGTGAGATGTGCTCATTGGAGAGGTTGGGTGATGGTTGCGCAACAATCGCACTATCAAGGTGAACGTCGTCAACATCAGCGGGTTCGGGTGTCAATTCCCAGCCGTTTTATGCTTGAGGACCATTCCGAACACGACGGGATGGTCACAGAGATGTCGCCCGCGACGGCCACGATATCCTCTCCGTCCAAGCCTGGTCAGGGCGAGCGCGTTGTTGCCTACCTCCATCATGTAGGCCGCGTGCAAGGAACGGTGAGCCGCGCATGGGACTCAGGTTTCGCACTTGACCTCAACACCCCGCCACGCAAACGCGAAAAGCTTGCCGCGCAGCTGACATGGCTTGCAAACCGCAGCGAGTTGGATCTGCCGGAAGATCGTCGCCATGATCGTCTTCAGCCGCGCAATCCCGGAGCCGTGCTGACACTATCAGACGGTCGCCAGTATCGCTGCCGGATTATCGATTTGTCGCTGTCCGGCGCTGCCCTTGGCCTTGCCGTCCGCCCTGCCCTGAAATCGCAGGTCACCCTTGGCAACATGCGTGGTCAGGTCGTGCGCCATTTTGACGAAGGCATCGCAATCGAATTTGCCCACGTTCAAAACCGCGCAGCGCTCGCAGATTTCCTCGACAGCTGATGTCCTCAAAACTTGCTTAAAACTTGAGGTAAATTCAGCGCGTATTTGCGGTTAAACCGCTGAAAATACGCGGCTAATTGCATCGCGCTTCCTCACGCGTTTTCAAGCTGGTGCTGCCATTGTCCCCTCCCAGAGGAGTAGGGACATATGGGTCGACTGAACCGCATATCTGTTGGTGGTATCGCGCTTGTTGCGTCTGGCGTCATGTCGCTTGCAAGCGTCGGCGGTGCCATTGCCAAC
>JBCBHR010000168.1:0-5195 GCA_038525365.1 Pseudomonadota bacterium
GTTGAGTGCGGAAGGCGCACGGGATGCGGACGCCGATACCGAGGCCCCGCCGCCGAAACCGGATTCCGGCACAAGCGCAGCGACAGACAACGACACCGACACCGAATGGGAAAATGGGCCGCTCACAGCTGATGCCTCGTCGATTGCAGACACATTGGATGCGTCGCTTGAAAATGTGTTTCCCGATGAGCCGGGCCGTCGTGACCCCGGGCCACAAACATCCCTTCCATCAAGCCGCCAATCGTCGGATGCCGAACCGATCCAATTGGAGGACATCGCCGCAAAGCCTGTCACTTTGCGCGACCACGTCACCGACCAGATCGCGTCACTTGGATTTTCCATTCGCGAACGCGCCCTTGCGGGCGAAATCGCGGACACGCTTGATGAGCGTGGCTATGTGGAACTTGACCTCCCGACCATGGCGGAACGGCTCAACTGTGCGGTTGATGAATTGGAAGCCGTGCTGGCGAAACTGCAGACCATGGAACCGGCTGGCCTTTTTGCGCGTGATCTAAGTGAGTGCCTGAGCCTGCAGCTTGCCCGCAAGGACAGACTTGATCCGGCGATGGCGGCGGTTGTCGGACGTCTCGATCTTTTGGCCAATCGGGATTTCAAGGCGCTGAAGCGGCTGACCGGTCAGTCGGAGGACGATCTGTTTGATTGCCTCAATGAAATCCGCTCACTGGTGCCGCATCCCGGTCGTGGCTTTGACGATGTGCAAACGGTCAACATCGTCCACGACGTCACGATCCGCACCGCAGACGACGGCGGCTGGCACATTGAGCTGAACCCGGATGCCCTGCCCAGGGTTCTGTTTGACCGCGAGTATCACACACACATTTCCGGCAAGGCGATGTCGCGCGATGAGCGCGATTTTGTCCAGCAGTGCTATCAGGACGCGACTTGGCTGGAGCGCAGCCTCGACCAGCGCGCCAACACAATCCTGAAAGTGGCAACGGAAATCGTCAAACGCCAAGATGGCTTCTTTACCAAGGGCATCGCGCATTTGCGTCCCATGACGATGAAGGTCATCGCCGACGCCATCGATATGCATGAATCAACTGTGAGCCGGGTTTCCGCCAACAAATTCATGCTGACACCGATGGGCATGTTTGAGTTCCGTTTCTTCTTTTCAGGTGGCATTGCAGCCGCAGACAATGATGGCGAACAACATGCGGCGGAAAGCGTGCGTCAACGCATCCGCCAGTTGATCGACGCCGAACGGGCAGAACGCGTGCTGTCGGATGACGCAATTGTTGATGCGCTGCACGGGGAAGGCATCGAGATTGCACGGCGAACGGTCGCAAAATACCGCGAAGGCATGCACATCCCCTCGTCGGTCCAGCGCCGACGCGAGAAGCGGGCGGCGCTCAAACGCTCCGCGTGAACGACGTGTAAGTGCATGGCGACAAAAGTCGAAATGCCAATGTCGCGCCTGCGCCCTTTCCTTTGGCCGTGCATTGGCGCAGTCTCCAGAGTCCGCCCTCAAGGCGGTGAGAATTTCTAATCGGGAGACAATCACATGGCACTGCGCGTATCGGGCAAGCACATGGAAATCGGTGATGCATTTCGCACTCGCATCGAAGACCGGATCGACGAAGCCGTCGACAAATACTTCCAGGGGCGCGCATCGGGGCATGTCACGGTGGAAAAGTCGGGCAACCGCTTCACCACCGACTGTGTTTTGCATCTCGACAGCGGCGCCATGCTGCAGGCAACCGGTGAAGCCCAGGAACCGCAATCAAGCTTTGATGCCGCAGCGGAGCGGATCGAAAAACGCCTGCGCCGGTACAAGCGCCGATTGAAGTCGCACAACTCCGGTGAGGCTGCCGGACGCACCGAACACTATGCCTATAAGGTGCTTGAGGCCGTGCCCGACGAGGGTGACGCAGACGACGAGGCCGTCAGCGCGGACGCGTTCAATCCTGTCGTCGTCGCCGAAACGCGGATGAACTTACCCACAATTCCGGTCTCAAGCGCTGTGTTGCAACTGGATTTGCAGGACAACCCGGTATATGTGTTTCGCAACGCTGGCAGTGGGGCGGTTAATCTTGTGTACCGCCGTGCTGATGGTCATGTGGGCTGGATCGACCCGGCGTCTCTGGAATAGCGGTCGTGTGACCGCAGGCAAAACGCTGATCAAATTGACGGGTGCGTATGGACCTGGCGACGTTTCTCAATCCGCACAATGTGCTGGTTGATCTTGAAGTGACATCGAAAAAACAAGTGCTGCAAGCGCTCGCCGACCATGTGGGTGAGCACACGGCTTTGGATTCGCGTGAGGTGTTTAACGCCGTGCTCCAGCGCGAGAAGCTGGGCTCAACCGGCGTTGGCTCTGGCGTGGCCATCCCGCATGGCAAATTCACGGGCATTGATGAGATTATCGGCGTGTTTGCGACCTTGCGTGAACCGGTGGGCTTTGATGCGCTTGATGATCAGCCGGTGGACATCGTGTTCCTGCTGCTTGCGCCGGAAGACGCGGGCGCTGACCATTTGAAAGCCCTGTCACGCATTGCGCGCGCGCTGCGCGACAGCAATCGTCTTCAAAACATACGGGTGGCGACCGATGTGGATACGGTCTACGCCCATTTGGTCGACGAGCCACAGTCCAACGCGGCTTGAGGCAAGCTAGTCTGATGGTGCGCTAGGCCTTCTTTCCACGCGCCAGATGCACTTTCCCGGCAGTTGGGATCGCGGGCTGTGCGCCGGGCGAGAGGCACGCCAATGCACCCGCAACAACAGCGGTATCGACGCAATCCGCCAGCGCCTGATCATCGGCAAAGGCGGCGGCGAAATAGCCGCAAAATGTGTCGCCAGCACCGACTGTGTCTTTCGCATCAATTGCGGGCGGGACGGCTTGTAGCTCCGTGTCCGGCGATAGCGCCAGGGCACCGGCAGCGCCCAGCGTGATCACCAGCGTCTTGCCAGTTTCACGCACAAATGCCCGGCCCCGCCGGATGCGGATGCGCTCCGCGCTCAGATTTTCACCATCATCGGAGCCATCCAAAGCAAGCGCATCGGCGAGCAGATCAAACTCGGTTTCGTTGGCGATGGTCACATCCGCGCGGCGGGCGAGTTTGACGGCATCGGGACCATAGGGCGCCGGGTTGAAGATGATCGGCACGCCTTTGGCCTCGGCTTGATCAAACATCGCCTCGTTGACGGCGGTTTGAATTTCCATCTGCGTGAGCATCGCCTTTGCGCCATCGGGCAGCGACTGCGGCTGCACGACGCCATTGGCGCCCGGCACCACGGCGATCACATTTTCACCCGATGTGTTATGGACGAGGATCAGTGCGACGCCCGTCGGCGTGTCGGCATGTGCGGGCACGCGGGACATGTCGACCCCGGCATCAAGCAGCAGCGCGGTCGCGGGCGCTGCATTGGTGTCATCGCCAACCGCGCTTATCATCGCGACTTCGGCACCCGCACGACGTGCAGCCAGCGCCTGATTGGCGCCCTTGCCACCGGGCGATTGTTCAAAAGTGGTCCCCGAAACGGTCTCACCCGGCGCGGGCAAACGTTCCACGCGCGCGACAAGGTCAAGATTGACCGATCCAGCAATCACAATCATTGGATTTGTCCTCCCGCAGCTGACACTGACGCGACTTCAAACCCCTTTGCAAGTGCGGTGAAAAACGCGACGCGCGAATGTTGACCTCGCCCACGTCAGCGCATAGAGAAACGCTTCGATTTCGTGCCCAGATGGCGGAATTGGTAGACGCGCCAGCTTCAGGTGCTGGTGTCCTTTTGGACGTGGAGGTTCGAGTCCTCTTCTGGGCACCAATCTCACTTCGCAAAGCGAAATGAGCGACCTTTCCTCAGGCATCCCGCAAGCGGCAGGCAATTGCAAAGCAAATGCCGAGAGCGGCCATGTTCCAATTGCCTTTGTGACACGCAAGTTGCCCGACCATCAAAACCTTTAGACCGGCGATCACATTTGGCTGCGTCGGGTTGACGCGATTTCCTTAACGTAACAAGTTTTCGGCGGGAGCGGTCTCCTTGGGCGGAGACGCGCACAAGCTGGGGGATCGGGTCATGACCGACGCTATTATTCGTTTTCCGGGAACAGAGCGGACTGAAATTGAGAACGAATATGCAACGTTCTCTTTGTTCAGCATAACCCCAAACGTTGGGTTTTTCGGACCACCGCAAATTGATGATGTCGTTGTCCGGTTCACGATAAGCGGTACCGCTACCATCGGGCTTCTCGATCCCAATTTCCCCGATGCAGATGCTTACGTTAGACTGTTCACGACCAACCCGGACAACTTCTCGTTTGATCCAAGGGTCGGCGATGACATCACCGGCACGCTGACATTCCCGCTGAACCAACAGTTCGGCGATAGCTTTGCGTTCACCTTTTTCGATGATGCCGACATAGAGCCGAACGAAACGATCACCATCACATTCACGGAAGTCGTTTCGGGTAGCGCCACAATCGATCCAACGCAGGGAAGTTACACATTCAACATCCTGGATGACGATGGCGTCGGCACTGTCCGTGGCGAAGGCTGGTACGATATCAACGACAACGGCATTGATGACGGGGCGACAGACGGCTTTATTGGTGACCCTGTTACAGTCGAACTCCTGAACGCTGATGGGACGTCAACCGGGCAGACGACAACTCTGGACCAAAACGATGAATATGAGTTTACGGGAGTTGCACCGGGCGACTACCGGGTGCGGTTTGACCTCAGCAATCTCCCGAATGGTTTCCTGCCCACTCTCAAAGACGCCGGTGCCGACGACACTGTCGATTCAGATGTTGATCCCACGACGCGGGTCACCGACGTTTTCACTGTCAACGCGGGTGACATTATTGAAGATCTGAATCTCGGGGTGCGTTTCCAGGCGGCTGGCGCACAGCTTCTCAATCTCGACCCGCTCATCAGCTTTACATCCGGCGACTTGTCGGGAGCCGGCGCCCTGCTCGACATGGATGTTGTTTTTGTGGAGAACCGGCTCTCCGGTTCCAACAGCACATCCTTCACGTTCGAAGACGGGATCGATGTGATCCGGGTGTCCGGCCTCTTGCCGGGTGACACGTTTTCTCTGCGCAGCGGTGGACTGCTGAGCGTCAACGGAAACAGCGTGATTTATGACGGCGATCAGATTGGCCTGATCGACCCGCTAAACGATGACAAGGTCCTTTCCCACGCCATCGTTTAGCGGGTCGATCAGGCCAATCT
>JBCBHR010000169.1:0-5151 GCA_038525365.1 Pseudomonadota bacterium
TCATGCCGTTTTCGCCAAGCGGTGTGTCATAGCCGTCCGGCAACGCAGCGATGAAGTCATGCGCGTAGGCCAGCCGCGCCGCCTCTTCGATCTCGATGTCGGTTGCCTCAGGTCTGCCATAACGGATGTTGTCCGCAACCGTGCCCTCAAACAAATAAGGCTGCTGCGAGACGAACGCGATTTGGCTGCGCAGCGAATGTTTTGTCGCGCCCGCGATGTCGTGGCCATCGATCAGCACCTGCCCGCTATCGGTATCGTGCAGGCGCTGTATGAGCCCGATAACCGTTGTCTTACCAGCACCCGACGGGCCAACAATTGCTGTCGTTTTGTTGGCAGGAGCCGTGAAGCTCAGTCCATGCAGCGCCTTGGTGTGGCCGCCATAGGTGAAGTGCACGTCGTCAAAGGTGATCTCTCCTGCCTGCACATCAAGTGGCACGGCATCGGGCCGGTCGCGCTGCTTGTCCGGCATATCGAGGATTTCATAGATCATTTGCGCGTTGACGAGCGCTTTTTCCAGATTGACCCGCAGCCGCGCCAGCCGCTTTGCCGGGTCATAGGCGAGCAGCAGCGCGGTGATGAACGCAAACATCGCGCCCGGCGGTTGAGAGGCGTAGATCGCGCGGTAGCCGCCATAGGCGATGACACCGGCAATCGCCATGCCGGCGATCAGCTCTGAAAACGGTGTCACGCGGTTGGTCACTTGCGCCAGCTTGTCGGAGCGCTGCCGGTTCAACTCGATGGTCTCGCCAAGTTTCGCACTCAGTTGCTCTTCCATCGTGAACGCTTTGACGACGCTGATCCCTTGCACGGTCTCCTGCATGGTCCCGATCACGCGGGCGTTTAACTCCACCGTCTCACGCACGATGGAGCGGAGCCGCCGCGAAATGGTGGCAACGGCGATGATCAAAAGCGGCGAGACGATAAACGCGATGCCTGCCAGCACCGGGTCTTGCACGAACATCACGACGACAAGGCCGATCAGGCTGACAAGATCGCGGGCAAAACTGGTGAGCGTGAGTGAAAGAACATCACTGATCGATTGGATGTTCGTGCTGACGCGCGCGGCCAATTGTGCCGAGCGGGTCTCGTCATAAAAGCTCACGCCCAAGCTCAGGAGCTTTTCAAACACCCGGCGCTGATAGCGGGCAACGAGATCGTTGGAGATGCGCGCCAACAGCACCGCCTGAAAGTACATCGCCAAGGCGCGGATGCCGAAGATGAGGAGCACCGTGCCCGTGATGACCGTGATCAGATCGCCGCGTTGGCGCACGAAAATTTCGTCGATCACATCGCGCATGATCCACGCCGCTGCCGCCGTCGTGACTGCAATCACAAGCAGACTGACAATTGCTGCGATGTAATACGGCAGGTATGCGCGACCGTTCTCGCCGAAAATCCGCTTCAGGACATCGACGACGAGACTGGGCTCAACGCGCGCCTTCTTCTTTTTCGTGATCTTGCCGGTCACAGCAGCTCGTACACTCGCTCAAGGAGCCGCTCTATAGCGAAGCCGCTCCCGCCTGCACAGCCCTGCCGCCGCAATCACCGTTTCCAGTGGCGGCCCGAAAGCGAAACGCCGAAGCGCGTGGGCGTGCGTGAATATGCGGCTAGGCCCTTCATGGGCGCGCGCTCATTGGTCACGGCAAAGGTCGGCATTGAGTTGATGATGTCGGAGTGGGGCGCCTTGTTGGCAAAGCCCGCGCGGAACCGCTCCACGTTGAAGACCGGCATGATCTTCATGGTGATGCCACCGGTCAGATAAACGCCGCCATGGGCCATGAATATCAGCGCCAGATCACCGGCGACGCGGCCGAGATATTCTGCAAAGAGATCGACAGTCTCAACCGCTTGCGGATCAGACTTTGCAACCGCCGCTGCGGTGATGTCTGCCGGATCATCAAATCTCGGTGCTTCTCCATCGGCTTTGGCGACTGCGCGATAAAGATTGAGCATGCCGCGTCCGCACAGCACCTGTTCGCCCGTCACACGTCCGCCGATGCGTTCCAGATGCGGGAAAATTTCCAGATCACGGTCGGTCTGCGGTCCGAGGTCCACATGGCCGCCTTCGCCGGCTACGGGGATCCAAGTGCTGGCGGCATGAACGAGGCCAGCAACGCCAAGGCCGGTGCCGGGTCCGATGACCACGCGGTTTGCTTCCTGGTTCTGCTCACCTTCGCCGATCTGCTGCAGTTGATCGCCGTCCAGCGCCACGGCGGCAAGCGCCTGGGCTTCGTAATCGTTCATCACGATCACTTCCTCAAAGCCCAGATCAGCGATCATCTTCTTTGGCTCTACGATCCAATTGTTGTTGGTCAGATCGATCATGTCGCCATCCACAGGACCGGCAACAGCCAGTACGGCAACGCGCGGGATCAGCGAGGTGCTGTCCAGCACATGCGACTGGATCGCTTCATTGAGTGTTGGGAAATCAGCAGCCTTGATATTGTCGAAGATCTTCGGCTCGGCAAACGCATCCACCAGGATCGAAAAGCGCGCATTGGTGCCGCCGATGTCGGCGATCATGATCGGGAAAGGCAGCGCCTTGGATTTGCTGTTGGGCATGGTACGTCCTCAGGCCGTCTGGGTGATGCGCATGGATTCCAACAACGGGCGCGCCGTTGCCGAATTGAGCGCCATGGGAATGTCGTAGACCACGGCCAAGCGCGTCAATGCCTTGACGTCCACATCGTGGGGCATGGGCGACAGCGGGTCGATGAAGAAGATCAGCGCATCAATGCGGCCTTCGGCAATCATGGCGCCGATTTGCTGGTCACCGCCAAGCGGCCCGCTGCGCACGCGCAAAATGTCGAGGTTCGGCAGCGCATCCTGAATGCGCCCGCCGGTTGTGCCCGTGCAAACCAATTGGCACGGCGCGAGCAGGTCAGCATGGTCCTTGGCGAAATTGACCATGTCGTCCTTCTTTTGATCATGGGCGACCAAGGCGAGTGTGCGGGGCGTGGACATGGGTGGCAGCCTGCCGTTTTAAATCGTTTGAACTCCCTTATGCGATCCGCGTAACGGAAAAAAGACGTTTTGCGCGCCGCGCCTCACTAATTTACGGGACGCGGCTTCGGGATTGGCAGTCTTGAAAATGGAGAGGCATTGCGCGTCGCCGGTGCCGTCGACGAGCGCGCAGAGGCGAGCACTGCAGCCAGATCATAATTGGCATCAAGCGTCGCGATTTGCGCATTGGCCGGTTGTACTTCGCGCAAAACACCGGTGCAGGCCTGCGGCAAGTCGGCCAATGTTGTGATGCGACGCTTCTTGGGTTTTTCGCCGGGTTTGGGCTTTTTCGGCGTCCACGGTTCGTCGGTAAACCACCATGCCAGCGACTGGTCACACCCATTGCCGTTTGCGGGCACCGGATCCTGCGGGCGGCAATTGGGAGAACCTGGCGGGCACTTCATGCGGATGTGGAAGTGGTAGTGGTGCCCGTAATAGGGCCGGATCTTGATCATCCACGGATTGTTGGCGGCATTGCCACCATAGACATCGCACATCGCTTTCTTGATGCCGGGATGCACAAACAGCCGTTCGACTTGGTTGTAGGACGCGGCGCGCGCCAGAAGCTTTGCGTGAGACGGCGTCCAGATATTCGGATCGATATTGAGCGTGCCCTTCTTCAGGACGGAGATGGCACTTGTGTCGCGCCGTTCCTGCTGCGTCAGGCGACGGTTTGGCATCTTTGTCAGCCAGATATCCGCGTCCAGTCCGATCTGGTGGGACGCATGGCCGGTCAGCATTGGCCCACCACGTGGCTGCGAAATGTCGCCCACCAAAAGCCCCGACCAACCATCCTGCACGGATTCGCGCGCCAGCCGTTGCACCAGCTGGATCAAGTCCGGATGGCCCCAGCGGCGGTTGCGCTCAAGGCGCATTGCCTGCCAGTTGGGCCCATCAATGGGCATGGCGACAGCGCCGGAAATGCAGCCCTTGGAGTAAAAGCCGTGCACTTTGGGCGGGGTTGCCGAGGGAAGGTCGGTCTTGCCGAACAATTGTTTGGCGGGCGTCTCGGCGAGCGCTGGCTGCGAAAAGGCCATCATGACCGCGCAGACCCCAATGACCACGCGCTTTAGCCCATCAGCCAACGCAGACTGGTTGTGTTGAAGCGCCATGAGCGTCTCCCATGTATCTGCCGATAGCCTACGTTGATTTGGCGCTCTGCCTCAAGGTTGCAGCCGGATGCCAATTTACTTGCGCCGACGCAAAGCCGGTCTTAACCCGCCAAGCCGTAACCTGACTGCCCGATAACCGGAACACCACCTTGAAAGCCAACGCCGCGCAAACCCGCTTCGGGAAACTGTTTTCCTTCGCCGCAGCCGGCGGCAGTGGGCTGTTGATCGAACTGGGCGTGCTTCACGCGCTCCTCACGCTGACCCCGCTTGGCCCTTTCATCAGCAAGGCGATCGCCATTGCCTGCGCCATGACGTCCAATTTCGTGATCAACCGCACATTCACATTCGGCGCGAGTGACGGCAGCCTTTTGGCTGAGGCGGTGAAGTACGCGTCAGTCGCCTCCGTCGGCTCGGTGATCAATTTTGCGGTCTATTCGGCTATTTTGCTGCTGTTTCCCGGCTTCTCGCCATTGATCGCCACCGTCATCGGCGTTGGCATCGCGGCGGTGTTTTCCTATCTCGGTTTTTCCCGTTTCGTCTTCGTCCGGCGCCGCCAATCGTGAAATTGTCACCATGGCACTCCATATGTGCCCCATGACACAGGCGTTCTTCAAAGCAGATCACATCATCCACCAGCGCCACCGCGCGTTGAATTCGGTGCATACGGGCTTGCTCGTTTCAGGGTCGCTCATGCTGCTTGCGGTGACCGCTTGGGCGATCGCAGGCGTGACCGGCATCATCTATGCGTTGGTTTTTGGCGCGATTTCACTGATGGCCGCGCGGCGCGTCTCACCCGCCATGGTCTTGCGCATGTACAAGGCAAAGCCCGTCAACGCCGTCAACTGGCCGCTTGGTCATCAAATGATCACCGAGCTTGCCCGGCGCGCCGAACTGCCAACGGTACCAAAGCTGCATGTGGTGCCGTCCAAAATGATGAACGCCTTTGCCGTCGGTCGCTCCGACGACAGCGCCGTTGCGGTCACAGATGCGCTCATCCGCCAGCTGACCGCGCGCGAACTTGCCGGGGTGATGGCCC
>JBCBHR010000170.1:0-5094 GCA_038525365.1 Pseudomonadota bacterium
CTTCATGACCGGTTTTGCGCGCTTTGACGGGCAGGCTGTGGCGGTGATCGGCCAGGAGAAAGGCACCGACACGCAATCGCGGCTGAAACGCAATTTCGGCATGGGTCGACCGGAAGGTTATCGCAAAGCGGTGCGGATCATGGACTTGGCGGATCGCTACAATCTGCCCGTCATCACGCTTGTGGATACGGCAGGCGCTTATCCAGGCGTTGGTGCCGAAGAGCGCGGACAGGCGGAGGCAATTGCGCGGTCAACGGAGGCTTGCCTCAATTTGCGTGTGCCTTTGACATCGATCGTTATCGGCGAGGGCGGGTCGGGTGGCGCGATTGCGCTTGCGACCGCCAACACGGTCTACATGCTGGAGCATGCTATTTATTCCGTCATTTCACCGGAAGCTGGTGCCTCCATTTTGTGGCGTGATGCGGCCCGCGCAAAGGACGTGGCGACGGCGATGAAAATCACTGCCCAAGACCTGCATGACCTTAAAATCATTGACGGGATCATCCCCGAGCCGCTTGGTGGCGCACATCGCGACCGGTCATTTGTGATGGACGAGGCGCGCAAGCATTTGCAGCGGGCGATGAAGTCTTATGATGGCATGTCCGGCGATGAACTGCGCACAGCGCGGCGCGAGAAATTTCTGCGGATCGGGCGCGACCTTTGACATAAATTTGCCGTGATCGGCGTCCTCTGACAATCGCGTGAGGGTGAAGCCGCAACCTTGCGGTAACCTTGCTCTCCTTATAATTATCGCGCCGTTTCCACATGAGGTCCGCAGTGAAGCGATCACGTCTACTTTTGGCTGCAGTAGCCCTGGGTGTCCTGACTGGTTGTCAGGCATCATCGGTGCTTGGCATCAACAAAGCCGAAAAGCCGATCCCGCGTGATGCGCTTGCCTATATGAAGTCTGAGGGCATGACACAGGCTTCCCCGATCATGATGCGCATCTTCAAGGAAGAAGAGGTGCTTGAGGTCTGGAAGCAGAGGCCGTCGGGCAAGTATGCGCTCGTGAAAAGCTATGACATCTGCGCCTATTCAGGGAAACTTGGCCCGAAGTTCAAAGAGGGTGACCGGCAAGCGCCGGAAGGTTTCTATTTCGTCGATAAGCGACTGATGAACCCAAACTCATCGTATCATCTCGCATTCAATCTTGGTTTCCCGAATTCGTATGACCGGTCGCACGGGCGCACTGGCAGCTTCCTGATGGTGCATGGGGATTGCACGTCGGCTGGCTGTTACGCGATGACGGACGATGGCGTCGAAGAGATCTATGCCTTTGCGCGCGAGGCGCTGCGCGGCGGCAAGCAGAGCGCATTTCAGGTGCAGGCCTTTCCGTTCCGGATGACGCCAGAAAACCTGGCGCGCTACCACGACCACACGCACTTCAACTACTGGAAGATGCTCAAACAGGGCTATGACCATTTTGAACTGACCAAACAGCCGCCGCAGGTGCACGCATGCGGACGCAACTATGTGTTCAATGTTTCAGCCACCGAGGGGCAGAAGTTCCGCGCCGGGGCCCAGTGCCCGGAAATGCGCATGCCGTCTCGGTTGGCTTCGGCTTATTCAGAAATGGCGTCCAATCATGCGCTGGCGTTTGAAAAGGCTGTTGCGAAACTTGAGGGCCGCCCCGCCGCTTCCAATGCTCTGAAGCAAAGCATCATCCCGGAAGAAACGATTGCGGTCATTGAGGCGTCGTTGAAGGCGGCCAATGCCGCCCCTGAGGCCGAGCTTGAGCTTGAGGTTGAACCTGCGCCGATCGCAGAAGCACCTTTGCCAGCAACACAACAGCTGCAATCAACGCCGATTACTGCTCCCGCGCCCGCGCCCGCGCCTGCAACGACACCCGCACCCGCTGCAGCCCCTGTGACGGTGGAGACGACTTTTGTCGAAACCACATCGGTCACTGTGCCTGCGCCGACCACTACTAGTGCTGCTCCGGTTAGCGTGACACCATTGCCAACCGCTCCGGCCCCTGCGCCTGCCATTGTGACAACCGGTCAGGCTCAAATCACGACGACGGCGCAGTGAGCGCGCAAGACGTCGGCGTTTCCGCAGAAATCTACAATCTGCGCGGCCTGAAATGCCCTTTGCCGGTGCTGAAAACCCAAAAGAAACTGCGCGACCTCACATCGGGCGAACGAATTTGGGTTGAGACCGATGATCCGTTGGCCGTCATCGACGTTCCGCATTTTTGCCAGGAAAAGTCACATCCGCTGATTGAGATGGTCGAGCTGGATGACGGTGGGCATCGCTTCCTGATCGAGCGTGGTGCCTGAGCGCGCCTAGCTTGGACGACGCGCTGGCGGCGGCGCCGTGAGGCCTTCACGAAGCTGGAATTGTTCCATGTCGAGCGGGTCGGTCGCCGGTTCATGCACCGGGCGAGGTCGCGGTACCGGATAGGATTGCACGACTGCATTGTTGAGGACGACAGCGGCAGCGCTTGCGCCAATGGCACCGCCAAGGCCGGTTGAAACCGCGCGCGGTGCACGCGTCATCGCTGACAACAATGGCGTATCAAACGTGATGTAACCCTCGATCTGACGGCCATCCCAACGGCTGGCGCGGGCTTCTTCGGTGCAAACGGTCGGGCGCAGATTTGCGGTTGCCGTGCTAACGGTTGCCGGCTGCGGCAGTTCGTTGATCAATGGCGCTGTTTCGGCGGCATCTGAATTCGCAAACGCCTCTTCCATCAAGTTCGCGCTCTTTTCCGCGCGCGCCTTTTGCGATGTCTCGCCCAACACGATTGCGATCATCGTGCGTCCGTTGCGCGTTGCGCTGGCGGCGATGTTGAAGCCGGAGGCGCAAACAAAGCCCGTTTTCATGCCATCGGCACCTGCGTAGCGCCCAAGCAGGATGTTGTAGCTCGCCGTCACGGTCTCGCCGGTGCGGATCGCTTCAGCGGCAAAGAGATCGTCATATTGGGGAAATTCGCGTCGGATGGCGCGGGCAAGGATCGCGAGGTCGCGCGCATTTGTGTATTGGTTCGGGTCGTCGAGACCGTGGGGATTGGCAAAGCGTGTCGCAGACATGCCAAGCGCTGCGGCTTGCGCGTTCATGCGCTCCACAAATGCGCCAGCCGATCCCGAAACCGCCTCGCCGAGCGCCACGGAGACATCATTGGCAGACTTGATGATCAGCATTTCAAGCGCGTTTTCCACCGTCATCACGGCGCCCACCGAATAACCCATCTTGCTTGGTGGGGCGTTTGTGGCGGCAACTGACATGCGCACCGGCGATTGCGATGTCAAAGTGCCATCATCAAGCGCTTTGAAGGTCACATAGGCGGTCATGAGTTTGGTCAGCGACGCCGGGCTCCAGCGATCAAACGCCTGCTCATGGTGCATGACGCGGCCCGTTTGCGCGTCGATGACGACTGCGGGTGCGGCGGTTGCCAAGGCCGAAGTGACAAGGCCTGCAAGGACGGCAACGGTGATCAAAGCGAATTTGCGCATGGCGGCGTCCTAGACCAGCAGTTTGACGGGAACAAGAAACCGCAGGCCATCAGTCTTGTCTCAACGCACGAACGCGGCCACATAAGACCAATAATTGGAGAGACACATGCCCCTGTTGCACCGCGTAGCTGAATTGCATGGTGAAGTGACGCAATGGCGACGCCATCTGCATCAACACCCGGAATTGCTGTTTGACGTCCATGAGACTGCGAAGTTCGTTGAAGCCAAGCTGAAAGACTTTGGCTGTGACGAGGTCGTGACCGGGCTTGGGCGCACCGGCGTGGTTGGTGTCATCAGGGGCAGCCGTGGCGACGGCGAGACCATTGGATTTCGATGCGACCTGGACGCGCTGCCGATCAAGGAAGCATCGGGCGTTGCCCACGCATCAAAGACAGACGGCAAGATGCATGCCTGCGGCCATGACGGTCACACGGCGATGCTGCTGGGTGCGGCAAAATATTTGGCTGAGACGCGCAATTTTGTTGGTGCAATCGTCCTGATTTTCCAACCTGCCGAAGAGGGCGGTGGCGGTGGGCGCGTCATGGTCGAAGACGGTCTGATGGAGCGCTTCGGCATCGACCGCGTCTATGGCATGCACAATATGCCGGGCGTGCCCGTTGGTGAGTTCACCATTCGTGGCGGACCGTTCTTTGCGGCAACCGATGAATTTGTCATCACCATCACCGGCAAGGGCGGCCACGCCGCTCTGCCACACAAGACAATCGATCCCGTCGTCACCGGTGCGCAAATGGTGCAGGCGCTGCAAACCATCGCCTCGCGCAGTGTGGATCCAATCGGCTCCATCGTTGTCTCCGTCACCAAGTTCAACGCGGGCAAGGCGCACAATGTGATCCCAGAAACCGCAACGCTGGCGGGCACGATGCGAACCCTCAGCGCCGACATTCGAGAGCTCGGCGAAGCGCGGCTGAAGGCAGTCGCAAAAGGTGTTGCCGAGGCCAATGGTGCCGAGGTGCGCGTCGATTTTCGTCGCGGTTATCCGGTGACCGTCAACGACGTGCAAGAAGCTGACGTGGCCGCTGAGATCGCGGCAAGCCTGGTTGGTCAAGACAAGGTCACAACCGGTGTCGAACCCATCATGGGCGGTGAGGACTTCGCCTACATGCTGGAAAAGCGCCCCGGCGCGATGATCCTGATCGGCAACGGCGACAGCGCCGGGCTTCATCATCCGGCCTATGATTTCAACGATGACATCATTCCCTATGGCATTAGCTATTGGGCGCAACTGGCCGAAAGCAACAAGGCGGCCTGATCCACCATGACGATCATTCGTGAGGCAGAGCGTACGGATCATCATGCCATTGTCGCCATGTATCCGGACGTGTTTCCCGACGAAGATCTCGTGCCGCTCGTCAATAACCTACATGCGCAAGCCGAGGGCTTGGTCTCACTCGTTGCGGTTGCCGCGTCTGGTCAAGTTATTGGTCATATATCGCTTACGCGATGTTCGGTGAGCGATTTCGATATCCCGGTCTATCTGCTCGGTCCGCTGGCCGTCTCGCCATCTCATCAACGCAGTGGTCACGGCCGTGCATTGATTGAAGCCGGTCTCGACCGTGTTCGAGCCCTTGGCGCATCCCAAATATACGTACTTGGAGACCCGGTCTACTACAGTCGCGTC
>JBCBHR010000171.1:0-5054 GCA_038525365.1 Pseudomonadota bacterium
GTGTCGACGAAAACTACATGTTCACGATCACCGACACGATCACCAACAATGGTGGCGGCGCGGTGATCGTGAACATGTAGTTTTCGTCGACACCGATCTGGCGGTCAAAGACAAGGCCGGATGGAGCCTCATAGGAAAGGACGACCGGAGATGACGGTGTCAGATCGCTGCCGGACGTGATCGTCCACTGCGTGGACGGACCCGGCGCGCCGTCGAGACCGGCATACCCAAACTCTGCAAAGTATGCGCGTTCGGTTGAGACCGGCGACAGTAGAACAACATTGTCAGACGTCGGATCAACTTCTTCGCGATAGTCTTTCAGCGTCAGATCATCAAAGCGAGCGCCCGTCAGATTAAGCGTACCGGAAAGCGTTGGTGTTTCCACGCGAATACGCTGCGTTTCGGCCAAAGCGGCATCGCGGGCAAGCGTTGCGCCACCCGTGGGTGCGGGCACGGAGCCGTCGGTGCTTGCCCCAACTGTCGGTGTTGGAAGATCGCCTGCACCGGTTGCGGCGGTACCCCCTTCAACTTGCTGAACTTGCTGTTGCGCCTCGCGCTGCAATTGCGCTTCCCGCTCGGCTTCGATGCGCGGGTTGATGAAGAAGACTTGCCACAGGGCAAGGATCAAGACCGAAAGGCCGATCGTCAAAAACAGGTTGCGGTTGTTTTCCATCGATCCCGTATCCGTCGTCTAGTGCGTCCGGCTCTTTTCGTCCGAACGAGCCAGTTTGTCATTTGCCGCCTCAATGACCGATCGTACGTCGGCGCACAAGACGTCGAAGGGCGCAGTCAGCGCACCCGGCGTTGCGATCAACACATAATCATGATCGCGGCGCATTTCACGGGCGGCAGACTGGCGCACAGCTTCTCGCAATCGTCTTTTAATCCGGTTACGGCGAACCGCATTGCCATTCTTTTTGGATACTGTGAACCCGATGCGCGGATCAGCGGCGTCGGAAACGGCATCATGGCGGATGGCTTCCAGCCGCACGAACCGTCCGCGTGCGCGCAAACCCTTGCGCACTGCGAGAAATTCAGCGCGCGTTTGCAGCATGTCGATGCCGTTGGCGAAATTACGTGTCTGCCGCAATGGCAGGCGGTGCCCGTCTTAAGCCGAAAGGCTTTTGCGGCCCTTGGCGCGGCGGCGTGCAAGAACTTTGCGACCGGCAGCTGTGGCCATGCGGGAGCGGAAGCCGTGGCGGCGTTTGCGGACAAGGCGTGACGGCTGGAAGGTGCGTTTCGTTGACATTGTTGTTTACCGCCGCGTACCGGCGACCTTCATATGCGATGACTTGGGTTGAATGCGGCGCTGGCACCATTGGCCCGCGCAAGCGCAGAATTCGCGCGCTTATGGTGGAAAGAACCGCATATGTCAACAAAACCGGCTCTGTGGGCTCACGCATTTGTGAGCGCCGTGTTGGCTTCCTCACCGTGCGGTGAGGGAGCGTGACTGACCCGTAACATACCAGAGTTTCAAGGGTTTGTGAGTTGTTCTTGATGGGACCACCCGTCAGGTCTTGGGCAACGGCGCACGTCAACACAACGTCGCCACAACCGATGCACAAGAACTGGAATTTAGAACAATGACTGATACAGCTGCTGCTATGACCGCAGACACACCGCAAACCGAGACGCCGAAAGGCGGCTCCACAATCAAACGCTTCGCTCCACTGGCGGTTGTCGTCGGCGGATTGGCCTTCGCCTACTCCATGGGCTGGCACCAATATTTCTCGCTTGAGTTTCTCGCCGAGAGCCGAGACGCAATGACAGCCTATGTCGCCGACAACTACGCGACATCGCTCATCGGCTTCACAGCGCTCTACGCTCTGGCGGTTGCCTTCTCCTTTCCCGCCGCATCCATCCTGACCATCTTTGCAGGCTTCCTGTTTGGCTGGTTCGTTGGCGGCCTCATCGTTGCGGTCGGCGCGACGGTCGGTGCAACGGCGATCTTCCTCGTTGCCCGCTCAGCCTTCGGCGACTTTCTGAAGGAAAAAGTCGGCGGTCGGGTGAAAAACCTTGCGGAAGGGTTCGAAAAAGAAGCCTTCAGCTACTTGCTCGTCCTGCGCCTTGCGCCGGTCTTCCCATTCTTCATCATGAACATCGCGCCTGCGCTCTTCAATGTGCCGCTTCGCACGTATGTCATCGCAACGCTGTTTGGCATCTTGCCCGGCACATTTGCCTACACATTCCTCGGTGAAGGCGTTGGCTCCGTGCTTGCGGCCGCCGAAGAAGCTGGCACGACCGTCGGCGTCGGTGACCTCGTCACCACCGAGATCACCTTTGCCTTTGTTGCTCTGGCGGTCGTCGCGGCGATCCCGATCCTCATCAAGCGTCTTCGCAAAACACCTGCTGGCGAAGACGCCAGCTGATCGCAAACCATTCAACCGCAATCCACGCGGCGGTCGGCTCCACCGATGCAAACCGGAGCCAACCGCACCGCGCATCCCAACCAAATTTCTGAGGGGTTTCCCAAAATGACTGAAGTACTCACACCCGACATCTGCGTAATTGGCGGCGGCTCCGGCGGCCTGACCGTCGCAGCCGCGGCCGCTGCCTTCGGCGTCTCCGTTGTCCTGATTGAAGGCGGCAAAATGGGCGGCGACTGCCTGAATTATGGCTGTGTCCCGTCCAAGGCGATCATCGCCGCTGGTAAAGCCGCCAACACCATGCGCCATGCAGACAAGTTCGGCGTCAAATCGGTCGAGCCTGAGATCAATTTTGGCAAGGTGCACGATCACATACACTCCGTCATCGGCGCGATTGCGCCCAATGACAGCGTCGAGCGCTTCACCAGCTTGGGCGTTCGGGTGATCGAGGACTACGCCAAGTTCAAAGACGCCAAGACCGTCGTGACCAAGGACTATGAGATCAAGGCGCGCCGCTTCGTGGTGGCGACCGGCTCATCGGCCTTCATCCCGCCCATCCCGGGTCTCGACACTGTGCCCTACCTCACCAACGAAAACCTTTGGGACCAAACCCGAAAGCCGCAACATCTGATCGTCATCGGTGGCGGTCCCATCGGGATGGAGATGGCCCAAGCCCACCGTCGCCTTGGCTCTGAAGTCACGGTCATCGAAGGCTTCAAGGCGCTCGGCAAGGATGATCCCGAAATGGCGGAAGTCGTCCTTAAAAACGTGCGCGCCGATGGCGTAAACATCATGGAGGACACCAAGGTTGTTGGCCTGGAGCCGAAGGGCAAAACCGGTGTGATCGTCAATGTTGAAAGCAATGGCGAGCCGTCTTCGGTCGCCGGCAGTCACGTTCTGGTGGCCACCGGTCGCGCCGCCAACGTCAACGGCCTTGATCTCGAGAAAGCAGGCATCAACTACGACCGCAAGGGCATCAAAGTCGGCAACGACCTGCGCACTTCAAACAGCCGCGTCTACGCGATCGGTGATGTGGCAGGCGGCCTGCAGTTCACCCATGTGGCTGGATATCATGCGGGGCTCGTTATCCAATCGATCCTGTTCCGCATTCCCGGCAAGGAAAACCGCGACATCATCCCGTGGGCGACGTACACCGAGCCCGAGTTGGCCCATGTCGGCTGGGACGAGAAAACCGCGCGTGAAAAGGCCGGTGACATCACCGTGCTGCGTTGGCCATACGCCGAAAACGACCGCGCGCAGGCCGAGCGCAAGACCGAAGGCCTCGTCAAAGTGATCGCCAACAAAAAGGGCAAGATCCTTGGCGCATCGATTGCCGGTGCCAATGCCGGTGAGATGATCAATGTCTTCGCTCTCGCCGTCTCCAAGAAGATGAAGGTTCAGGATCTGCGCGGGTTCATCGCCCCCTATCCAACCATGACGGAGATCACCAAGCGCGCCTCGACGACCTTCTCAGCGCCGCTGACACGCAAACCGATGGTTCGCAACATCATCGGCTTCCTGCGCCGCTTCGGCTGACCACAATTTTTGGCGGGCACGTTGGCTTGCCCGCCAAAGACAGCTATTTCTTGTTTCAGCCGATCCGAGGAGATGGAATGGCAAATCCGGAAACCAAACGACGCTTTCGCAGCCTGTCTTCGAAGCTGTTGTGGCTGACGATCCTGTTCGTCATGATCGCCGAAGTTCTCATCTTCGTTCCCTCTGTCGCCAATTTTGGAAAGGTATGGCTGCAACAGCGCGTTGATACGGTCGCTGCGGCCAGCGTTTTGATCACCGCTGATGATGGCGTCATCCTGCCAGCCGAAGTTCAAGACGACGTCCTTATGGCAACAGGCGTCAAGGCAATTGCGCTTCGACGTGGCTCGCAGTCACAGATGCTGATCGTCAGTGACATGCCGCCGAGCGTCGATGCGCACATTGTGCTCAACAGTCTCAATCCCATCGGTGCCATTGGCGAGGCGTTTGGCACGCTGTTTTTCGGCGGAGATCGAATGCTGCGCGTGACGGGCACCATCGGCGCGTCGGATGAAGGCATTGAGATTTTCATCCCCGACCGTCCCTTGCGCGACGCCATGCTGATCTATGGCCGAAACGTTTTGATTATCTCGTTGATCATCTCGTTCATCACCGCCGCGCTCGTCTTTATCGCCATCAACCGCATCATGATCATGCCGATCCAGCGGATGAGTGCGTCGATGATGGCGTTTGCCGATGATCCGCAAAACAATGACAACATTATCCACCCAACCCCGCGCAATGATGAACTGGGCACGGCGGAAGAGCAGTTGTCGGCCATGCAAGGCCAGCTTCAGCGCACCCTGCGCAGCCAAAAGCGCTTGGCTGACCTCGGCCTCGCGGTCTCCAAGATCAACCATGATATGCGCAACATCCTGGCATCCGCCCAGTTGATGTCCGACCGGCTGGCCGAGACCGCCGATCCGTCGATCCAACGCTTTGCGCCAAAGCTCATCCGCGCCATCGACCGCGCCGTCGCTTACTCCGGTGATGTCTTGGCATATGGCAAGCCGGAGGAGGACGAGCCGCAGCGCCGTCGGATGAAACCGTCTGAACTCGCGCGCGACGTGGGTGAACTTTTGGCAGCAGACATGGGCGACAAGGTCGAGTTCGTGAACAATGCCGATCCCGCGTTTGAAATTGATGCGGATCCTG
>JBCBHR010000172.1:0-5049 GCA_038525365.1 Pseudomonadota bacterium
GAGCGGGAGTTCTTGCTCCTGAATGTCTGAATGGCGGTCCACCAAAGCCCCATCGCACCCGGCCGCTCCTGGTACGAAGCCACCGTCGGCGATCGTCCCACATACCCAGCGCTTGATGGCGACACCCGTGCTGACGTCTGCATTATCGGCGGTGGGTTCACCGGGCTGTCAGCGGCGGCGGAAGCAGCGAAGCTTGGCGCGTCGATTGTTCTGCTGGAGGGCGCGCGGCTCGGCGATGGCGCTTCCGGGCGCAATGGCGGGCAGCTAAACACCGGCCAACGCTCGGAGGCCCCAGAACACGCCGAAGCACTTGGATTTGAGCGCGCCAAAGCGCTGTTTGACATCGCTGAGGAGGCCAAAGCGCATCTGCTTGGCTTTGCCGATGACAATGACATCGATATTGAGTACGGAGCTGGCCACTACTCCGTTGCGCACAAGCAATCTTATGTGAGCGACTACGAACACTATGCCGAGACGATGGCCGCAGACTTCGGTTATCCGCATCTTACTTTTCTCAACAAGGACGCGCTTGCCTCGCGGATCGGTTCGCAGCGTTATTTCGGCGGCACATTCGACAGTCACACGGGCCATATCCACCCGCTGAAATTGGTTGTCGGCACCGCAAAGGTCGCGGTGGCACGCGGTGCGCAAATCTTTGAAATGACGCCAGTCAGGCGCACGCTCAAAACCGCCAATGGCATCGCAGTCGAAACCACGCGCGGCACCGTGACGGCAGACCGTGCACTTCTGGCAGTCAATGCTTACGGTGACGAGACGCTGGACCAAACAATGGCGTCCCATGTGATGCCGATCCAATCGTTCATTGGCGCGACACCGCCATTGGAGGATGCGCTCGACAAGACGATCCTGCCAGACCGGGCAAGCGTTGACGACAGCCGATTTGTGGTGCGCTACTTCCGGCGTTCGCGCGACGGGCACATGATTTTTGGCGGGCGCGAAGCCTATTCCTCATCCGAACCGGGCAAATTTGTTGATGGTATTCGCCGCCAGATGACGGAGGTGTACCCGCAACTGAAAGACATTGAGATCACCCACGCCTGGGGTGGCAATGTGGGGATCACACTGCCCCGCGAGCCATTTGTGCGTGAGGTCGAACCCGGCATAACCGCTATCGGCGGCTATTCCGGACATGGTGTCATGCTTGCGAATTTCACCGGCAAGATGTGGGCAGAGGCGGTGTGCGGGAATCGGGATCGGCTGCATGTGTTCAAGGAACTCAAAGTGCCCGCTTTCCCGGGAGGGCGGCGCTTCCGAAAGCCGCTGCTGACGCTTGCATTGACATGGTATGCGATGCTGGATCGACTTTGAGGGCGATACACTCACCCCTACCCTCAAGGCGGATTGGGAAGCTTAGACATGACCACTGACCAGTTTTTGCTTTTTGCCCTGTTCGGCCTCGTCTTTGCGATGCTGGTCTGGGGCAAGGTACGATACGATGTGGTGGCGTTTGGCGCGTTGATGGTCGCCGTCATCGTAGGCTTGGTTGACGGCGCGGATGCGTTCTCCGGTTTTGGCCATTCCGCCGTTGTCATCATCGCGCTGGTACTGATCGTCTCGCGCGGGTTGATGAACTCCGGAGCAATCGAACTGATCGCCCGCTACACCGTCAAATCCGACCGGCCCGTCCCCGTCCATATCGGCTTCATATCGGTGATCGGGGCAGGGCTTTCCGCCATCATCAACAATGTGGCGGCGCTTGCGCTCCTGATGTCGATTGATCTTGACGTGGCGAAGAAGGCCAAACGCGCTGCGTCCGTGACACTCATGCCGCTGTCATTTGCGACGATACTTGGGGGTATGATCACTCTGATTGGTACGCCGCCGAACATTGTCATCGCGCAGTATCGGGGCGACGCGCTCGGATCACCGTTTTCGATGTTTGACTTTACACCGGTCGGATTGATCGTGGCGGCTGTCGGCATCGCCTATGTGGCATTTGTGGGCTGGCGGTTTTTGCCGTCACTTGGTGAACGGGCATCCATCGAAGGCGATGCGGGGCTTTATGTTGCCGAGGCACGCGTGAAAGAAGACAGCCCATTTGTCGGCGCGGCCCTTCGCGATGTCTATCCATCGGCCAATGATCAGGACGTCAGCGTCCTTGGCTTGGTGCGAAATGGTCGTCGGCTAGCCGGCTTTGCGCGAACGGAAACGCTGCGAAAGGGCGACTTCATTGTGCTGGAGGGCGAACCGAAGGCCATCGAAGCGATGATGGGCGCAGCCGGCCTCGACTTTGCGGGCGCTGAAAAGCACGGCGGTGTTCGGGGCCAAAACCTCACGCTGATCGAAGCTGTTGTGCCCGAAACCTCGCGCATCGCGGGTCGCACAGCGCAGGATGTGCGCTTGCTCTACCGCCATGGCGTGACGTTGCTTGGCATTTCGCGGGCAGGCAAACGAACCCGTGAGCGCGTCAGACGAACCGCCGTGAAACCGGGCGATGTTCTGCTTCTGCTGGGGCCTGATGACCGCATTGATGCTGTGGCCAACTGGCTTGGCGTATTACCAATTGCGGACCGGCGCACGGACCTCATTCAGCGCTCCAAAGCTTATGGCGCCGTTGCGATGTTTGCAGCCGCCATTGCCGTTGCGGCGCTTGGTTTTGTGCCGCTGACGATTGCGCTGGGCGCGACGGTGATCGGCTATGTCGCGCTTGGGCTCGTTGGCGGCGAAGATTTTTATGCGCTCATCGAGTGGAAGGTCATCGTCTTGCTGGCGTGCCTCATTCCACTGTCATCGGCGCTGGAGACATCGGGCGGCACACAGCTCATCGCCGACGCAATTATCGCGCAAACCGCGGGGCTGCCCGCCTGGGTCATCTTGCTTGCGCTCATGACGGTCACGATGACGCTATCGGACTTCCTCAACAATGTGGCGACCGCGCTCATCGCAGCGCCTATCGCGGTCAACGTCGCAACCAGCATCGACGCCAATCCCGACCCGTTTTTGATGGGTGTGGCGGTTGCCGCTTCGTGCGCCTTCCTCACGCCGATTGGCCACAAGAATAACACGATCATCATGGGGCCGGGCGGATATCAGTTTGGCGACTACTGGCGGATGGGCCTTGTGCTCGAAGTGATTGTCCTCGCAGTTGCGACGCCTGCGATTTTATGGGTCTGGCCGCTCTGACCAATACGTCGATTTCGACGGCAAATTCACCTGCAAAGCAACGGAACTGAAGGGAAACCATGTTGGAATTGCCCAATCATGGCGTCGAAGGCTATGAACGGCAAAAAAACAGACGAGATGACCGCAATGACAGGTGTTGCCATATCCGGCACGGGCGTTTTCACACCCAAGGAGCGCGTGACGAATGACGAATTGGTTGCGACATTCAATGCGTGGGCCGACACGCAAAATGCGTGGCACGCCGACGCGATTGCGGCGGGCGAACGCGAGCCAGTCCAGCACTCGTCTAGCGGCTTCATCATGAAGGCGTCCGGCATTGAAAACCGGTATGTGCTCAACAAGTCCGGCGTTCTCGATCCCGAGACCATGCATCCCGTTCTGCCGGAGCGTGGCGATGATGAACTGTCGTTGATGGCCGAGATGGCCGTTGACGCCGCCAAGAAGGCTATGGCGCAGGCAGGCCGCTCCGCGCAAGACATCGACGCTGTCATCTGCGCCGCGTCCAACCACGAACGCGCCTATCCGGCGATCGCCATTGAAGTGCAAGAGGCGCTCGGCATTGAAGGTTTTGGCTTCGACATGAATGTCGCCTGCTCATCGGCGACGTTTGGCTTGCAGGCCGCCGCCGACATGGTGCGCAACGGGTCTGCGCGGGCGATCCTGATCGTCAATCCTGAAATCTGCTCAGCCCATCTGGAATGGCGCGACCGCGATTGTCACTTCATCTTTGGCGACGTCTGCACTGCGCTCATTGTCGAGCGCTCGGAACAGGCACGACCGGACCACGCATTTGAGATTGTCTCGACACGGTGCATGACGAAGTTTTCAAACAACATTCGCAACAACAATGGCTTTCTGCGCCGGACACGACCCGGCCACATGGACGACCGGCGCGACATGCTGTTCCGTCAAGAAGGGCGCAAAGTTTTTAAGGAAGTCGTGCCGATGGTCGCGGCGCTGATCACCGATCACATCGGCGACAACGGCTTTTCAGCAGACGGGCTGAAACGCATGTGGCTGCACCAGGCCAACAAATCGATGAACGACTTCATCGGCGCTAAAGTGCTCGGGCGTACGCCGGAAGCCGATGAGCAGCCCAACATCCTGCAAGACTACGCCAACACGTCGTCAGCCGGTTCGATCATCGCGTTTTCCCAATACAGTGATGATCTGAAAAGCGGTGACCTCGGCGTGATCTGCTCGTTTGGTGCGGGTTATTCCGCGGGCAGCGTGATTGTTCGCAAGGCGTGATTGCTGGTCTGACCGCATAATTTTTCGCCACACTCGACGGTTGCGCCTTTTGATAAGGCGTTTAACATCAAACACATGAGTGCGGGTGGTGACGGGTTTTTTGATGAGATGGTGGGGCGCGGAAGCGGTGTACGCCCGCCTTATGCCGGCTACCAATCATGGCTTGATATGGAAGATCCGCAGCGCCTTGCGACCAAGGCGTCACAGGCAGAACAGTTCTTCCGCAAGATGGGCATCACCTTCAATGTCTATGGCGAAAGCGATGCCGAGGAGCGGTTGATCCCATTCGACACCGTCCCGCGCATCATTGCCGCGCGCGAATGGGCAAAGCTTGCCCGCGGCATCGAGCAGCGCGTTCGCGCAATCAACGCATTCCTGTTTGATATCTACCACCGCCAGGAAATCTTGCGAGCAGGCGTTGTGCCCGTCGACTTGGTCGCCAACAACGAAGCATTCCTGCCGCAGATGATCGGCGTTTCGCCGCCGGGCAATGTCTACACGCATATCGTGGGCACAGACATGGTGCGCACGGGCGAGGATGAGTTCTACGTTCTGGAGGACAACGCCCGCACGCCGTCCGGTGTCTCCTATATGTTGGAAAACCGGGAAACGATGCTGCAGATGTTCCCGGAGCTGTTTTCGCGGATCAAGATT
>JBCBHR010000173.1:0-5023 GCA_038525365.1 Pseudomonadota bacterium
ATCACATTGCCTGCGCACTGGGATTTGGCGGATCAGCCGTCTACCCTCTGGCCGTACGCCTGCGGGCCGAAGAGCTCTACAAAGACAAGGCCACGGATCACTACTACAAGTTCCAGAAAGCAGCCGAAAAGGCACTCATGAAAACCATGGGCAAGGTCGGCCTGTGCACAGTGGAAAGCTATTCCGGCGGTGAATTCTTCGAGCCGAACTTCCTCGACACAAGTGACCCTGTTCTCAAAAAGTATTTCCCGAACATGCATTCGCCCGTCGGCGGTGTCGGGTTTTCTGTGATCGCAAAGTCCGTTGCCGAGTGGCACAAGCGCGCACTGGAGATCAAAGACGATGGCGACATCCCGATCCTTGGCCTCTTCAAGGAACGCTCCGAGGGTGCCGGTCACTCCTATGGCACAACTGCCGTGCGCGGCTTTGTCGATCTTACCGAAGAGGACATCCAGTTTGCGTCCACCGACAATGATGGTGATGACAGCGAACAGAAGCGACTGCTCACGCTCAACAAGATGCGCGATGCGTTCGGCATTGACGAAAAAGGCTACGTGAACACGTCGTTCGATGTGCTGTCCAAAGGCGCAATTGACGGCTTCCACATTACGCCCGGCTATCGCGACTTCGCGCGCATGATGACAGAGGAGCGCGCCAAGCGCCCCGCCGCGTTGCGCGATGTTTTGGCATTCCCGGCCGACATCACGTTCCTGCGCGACACAGCAGACATCAAGCGCGAAATGATGCTGTTCAACCGCGCCGGCAACAACCACTTCGTCATTCGCGGTCTCGTCTGCGATCAGGTTGGTCCGGGCAAATTTGAGATCACGTTAACCGGTCCACTGGCCGATCAGTTGGGCCGCCTTGATGCGCTGTCGCAATCGCTCGTTGAACGGTTTGGCAAGGACATAACCGCCCATTGGATCGAAGCGGGAAAGTTGCACATTGATGCCAAAAACTGGGCACTCGATTATCTGTCCCGCATCGTGCCCGCGCCGGACGCCATCGAAATTGACGCGGTGCAGCCAGCCTCCGAGATCACGCCATGCCTGACATCAGGCGCGATGAGCCACGGCGCGCTGGTCGCCACGGCGCACGAAGCGGTGGCCCATGGCACCAATATGGTCGGTGGCCTGTCCAACTCTGGCGAAGGCGGCGAGCACATCTCGCGCTATGGCACCATCCGTGCATCGCGCATCAAACAGTTCGCCTCCGGTCGTTTCGGTGTCTGGGCCGGGTATCTTGCCGATCCGAACTTGCAAGAACTCGAGATCAAGATTGGCCAGGGCGCAAAGCCCGGCGAAGGCGGACAATTGCCCGCGCCGAAGGTCAACGTCGAAATTGCGGCTGCACGCGGCGGCACACCGGGCGTGGAGCTCGTGTCTCCGCCGCCGCACCATGACACCTACTCAATCGAAGATCTCGCTCAGTTGATCCACGATTGTAAGGCGGCCCGCGTTCGCGTGATCGTCAAGCTGGTCTCGTCAGAAGGCATCGGCACGATTGCTGTCGGCGTCGCCAAGGCAGGCGCGGACGTGATCAACGTCGCGGGAAACACAGGCGGCACGGGCGCTGCATCGGTGACCTCGCTCAAATATACAGGCCGCGCGGCTGAAATCGGCATTGCGGAAGTGCACCATGCTTTGTGCGCCAACGGCATCCGCCAAAAGGTTGTGCTGCGCTGCTCCGGTGCCCATCAGACCGGCACCGACGTGGTGAAATCTGCGCTGCTCGGCGGGGACTCTTTCGAGTTCGGCACCACCGCTCTCATGATGCTCAAATGCGTCATGGCGAAGAACTGCAACATCAAATGCCCCGCGGGTCTCACCACCAACCCTGAGGTTTTTGACGGCGATCCACGGGCGCTTGGCCAGTATCTCCTCAACATCGCTCACGAGGTGCGCGAAGTGCTCGCCATGCTCGGCATGAAGTCGCTGCGTGAAGCGCGCGGTCGTTCCGACCTGCTGCATCTGCTTGATCACCCGGCATCGGTGGGCAAGCTAAACTTGCGCGACATGCTCACCGTCGTGCCCGAATATATCGTCGAAGATCCGATTTACGTGGAGCGCGACTTTGCAGTCGACGACGCGCTGCTGGAGCGGGTTCAAGCGGCACTGTTTGACGGCAACGAGGACAGCATCGTCATTGAGGGCGAAGACTTCCTGCATCTCAACAACCGCAACAAGACCGTTGGCGGGCAGCTGTCAGTCGATATGGAGCGCGCACTCAACCATGACGGCGCACAAACGCCGGCCGCCTATGCCGATATGCGCGGGCGGCGCTTTCTCAAGCCACGCTCAATTGTCGTGAAGACCGATGGCTCAGCCGGTCAATCCTACGGCGCTTTCGCCAATGACGGCATCTTCTTGGAGCACACCGGCACCTGTAACGACGGCGTTGGCAAGGGTGCCTGCGGCGGTGAGATCATCGTCAAAGACCCGAAAGGCGCAACCAACAAGGCGACCGGTCCGAACGTCCTCATCGGTAATTTCGCACTGTTTGGCGCAACCGGCGGACGCACCTTCATCCAAGGCCAGGCTGGCGACCGTTTCGCGGTGCGCAACTCCGGCGCGACGGCTGTGGTCGAAGGCGTCGGCGACTTTGCCTGCGAATACATGACCAACGGCACGGTCTTGAACCTCGGCCACTTCGACATGGGCTTCGGCAATGGCATGTCGGGGGGCTTTGCCTACCAATACGACCCCGAAGGCCGACTGCCTTCCATGATGAGCAAGGACTCTGTCATCTGCGGCTCGCTGGCCGGCAATGATGAAATGGCGGAAATCCACGCCGCCGCCGTCCTGCAACTCCTTGAGTGGCACATTGAGGCCACCGGCTCAAAGCGCGCCGAAGACATCCTGTTTAACTATGCCAATGAGCGCGGCAATTTTGCGTGGATCATGCCGCGAGCCTTGCTGCAATATCAGGACGCTGACGAAATCCTGGCGGCGAAATCGCGTAAGGAACTGTCAGAGGAACTCGCCGTTGCGCTCGCCGCCCACCAGGTCAACAAGGTCAAGCGCGCTTGGCGCGACGGCACTGTTCTGCTGGACGGTGCAGTACCATTGGCAACCGACATCGGGACCGAAGAGATGTTCCGCCTCCTGAACTCGTGGACGGTGGTGAACGCGGCAAACGAATTGGCGCTCAAACGCGTCAAGGAAGCCGACAGCGTCAAAGATCCACGCGTCATCAAGGCCGCGCGCAATCTCGTTTTGACGGAAGACTTTTACCTGATGAACCAGCTCTTGAAGCACGCCCGCACGGCAGTCGCCGAATATGGCGAAAAAGAACTGGCGGTGATGGTGTCGGCAAAGCGCTTGGCTGACTTCAAGCAGGCGCTTTCTCTTCGCAACATCCTGTCGATGGACAGCCCCGGCACCTATGGATGGATCATGCATCAAGATGCTAAGAACATTGAGGCAATCGGGCGCATTCCAAGTTTCGAAGAACTGTTCTCCAAACACGCCATGACAGAACTGGCCCCCGCCGCCTGACACGCTGCAAACGGACAAGCAAGACCATGAACGTACCCTTCATTCCAGACGACGCTCCGTTTTCCGAAGACCAAAAGGCCTGGATATCCGGGTTCATGGCGGGCATGCGCGCGCAGGCGCAATTGACCGGCGGCACGAAAGGCGACGCCGCACAGTCCGCCGTGGAGTTGAACATCCTCTACGGCACACAGACCGGTAACGCTGAAAACGTCGCTTTGGAAGCAGCGGAAGAAGCCAAGCAACATGGCTTTGCGCCAAAGGTTGCGGGCCTCGATGACATCGCGATGGAACAGCTTGCCCAAATGAAGCAGATCCTCGTCGTCATCTCGACCTATGGCGAAGGCGAAATGCCGGACAATGCGGAACTGTTCTGGAACGCACTGTCCGCCACAACCGCGCCGCGTCTGGAAGACATGGTCTATTCCGTGCTGGCACTTGGCGACACGAGCTATGATGAATTCTGCCATGCCGGCAAGTTGATGGATATGCGCTTGGAACAACTCGGCGCCAAACGTATCAACGCCCGCGTTGATTGCGATGTGGATTACGAAGACTTGGCGGCCGGATGGGTCGAGGCGACCATGCCGCTGATCGCCGACGTTGCGCAGCCCACCGAAGGCTTGGCCGCGCCGACCAATATCGAGGCGACAGCGGCGCCTAAAAAATCGAAATACAATCGAAAAAACCCCTACCAGTCGGCAATCGTCGAAAACCGTCTGCTCTCCGGCAAAGGCTCCGGCAAGGAAATCCGGCACTTCTCCTTTGCGCTTGACGACGAGGGCTTGGAGTACGAAGCGGGCGACGCGATGGGCGTGGTCCCGCTCAACAGCGAAGACTACGTGCATGCGATCATCGATCGCCTCGGCGCGAAGTGGGATACGACGGTCAGGGGCCACGACTCGCCATTGGGAGACCTCCTGACCTCCGGCTTGGAGATCATGACGCCCAACAAGGAGACGATCGCGCAGATCGCCGAGCGGGCGGACCATGATGAGCTTTGCCACGTCATCACAAATGGCGATAAGGAAGCCATTGAAGCCTTCATGTGGGGCAATGACACGCTGGATCTCTTGAACCTGAACCCGAAGGCCAAATTTGGCGTAGATGAGTTTGTTTCATGGCTGAAGCCGCTCCAGCACCGCGCCTACTCGATCTCTTCAAGCCCAAAAGCGCATCCCGGTGAGGTGCACCTCACGGTCGCGGCGGTGCGTTGGAACAAGGATGGCCGCGAGCACAGGGGCGTCGCCTCCACATTCCTCGCAGACCAAACCGACATTGGCACAAAGGTCGGCGTCTTCATGTCGCCGAACAAATCATTCCGCCCGCCGGAAAATGATGATGCGCCGATGATCATGGTCGGACCGGGAACAGGCGTTGCCCCCTTCCGCGCCTTTTTGGAAGAACGCGCGGCACGCGGTGCGACCGGCAAGAACTGGCTGTTCTTCGGCGACCAAACGCGCTCCGATGACTTCATCTATGAGGAAGAAATCGGCGATTTCTCCAAGTCCGGCGTTCTCAGCCGCTTG
>JBCBHR010000174.1:0-5014 GCA_038525365.1 Pseudomonadota bacterium
CGATACTGTTCTGGACAGCTACCCACACTCCAATTGGTGGCAGTTTGCCGTTGATGACGAGAAGCTGCAGGATATGCTCGAACAGCTGCGCAACCAGTATGACGAGACCAAAAAAGCGCTCGAGCAGCGCTTCATGGACAAGGTCGAGAAGGTCCAGCGCGGCGACGAGATGCCTCCGGGCGTGATGAAGATGGTCAAAGTCTTTGTTGCCGTGAAGCGCAAGCTTCAGCCGGGCGACAAAATGGCGGGCCGTCACGGCAATAAAGGTGTGGTCTCTCGAATCATGCCCGTCGAAGACATGCCGTTCCTGGAAGACGGGGAGCATGTCGACATCGTGCTGAACCCACTTGGTGTTCCGTCACGGATGAACGTTGGCCAGATCCTTGAAACGCACCTTGGTTGGGCGTGTGCCGGCATGGGCAAAAAGATCGGCGAGATGGTGGAAGCCTATCGTCAATCCGGCGATACCAAGCCGCTGCGTGCCACGCTTGAACAGTTCATTCCGGACAACAACCGCAATGATCCCGTGCGCACGATGGACGACGACTCTGTCGTCCGCGTCGGCGAGCAGTTCACCCGGGGCGTGACGATTGCAACACCGGTCTTTGACGGCGCGGTGGAGGAAGAGATCAACGACATGCTCGAAATGGCAGGTCTTGATCGCTCCGGACAGTCGACACTTTATGATGGGCGTACAGGCGAGAGTTTCGACCGTCCGGTCACGGTTGGCTACATCTACATGCTCAAGCTGCACCACCTTGTGGATGACAAGATCCACGCCCGTTCGATTGGTCCTTACTCGCTGGTCACCCAGCAGCCGCTTGGCGGTAAGGCGCAGTTCGGCGGTCAGCGCTTCGGCGAGATGGAGGTCTGGGCACTGGAGGCGTATGGCGCTGCCTACACGCTACAGGAGATGCTCACCGTCAAATCGGATGACGTTGCGGGCCGGACCAAGGTCTACGAGGCGATTGTGCGCGGTGACGACACGTTTGAGGCTGGCATTCCCGAGAGTTTCAACGTTCTCGTCAAGGAAATGCGTTCGCTCGGCCTCAATGTGGAATTGTCCTCCACGCGCGTCGATCCAGAGATGGATGATCAGCAGGTCCTTCCGGACGCTGCCGAATAACGAATGCGATGATGAAGCCGCGGCGGGTCTCTGCCGCGGCCATCAACTCACTCAGCCGACTGCGCGCAGTCTGGCATTTGCATTGAAACGGGCCAGCACCACTAAGCGCCCGCAAAGGAGAACGGCATGAACCAAGAGGTTGCAAATCTCTTCAACCCTCAGGCCACGTCACAAAACTTCGACTCCATCCAGATTTCGATCGCGTCACCGGAGAAGATTTTGTCCTGGTCTTTCGGTGAAATCAAAAAGCCGGAGACCATCAACTACCGTACGTTCAAACCGGAACGAGACGGCCTTTTCTGTGCGCGCATTTTCGGACCGGTGAAGGACTACGAGTGCTTGTGCGGCAAATACAAGCGCATGAAGTACAAGGGCATCATCTGTGAAAAGTGCGGTGTGGAAGTCACGCTGTCGCGCGTTCGCCGCGAGCGCATGGGCCACATTGAGCTTGCCGCGCCGGTTGCGCACATCTGGTTCCTGAAGTCGCTGCCATCGCGCATCGCGACGCTGCTCGACATGACGCTGAAGGACGTTGAGCGGGTTCTTTATTTTGAAAACTACATCGTCACCGAGCCGGGCCTAACACCGCTTGCCGAAAGCCAATTGCTGTCTGAAGAAGAGTATATGCAGGCGGCTGAGGAATATGGTGAAGACCAGTTCACTGCCATGATCGGCGCGGAAGCGATCCACGACATTCTCGCGTCGCTGGATCTGCCGAAGATCGCCGTGCAACTGCGCGAAGAGCTTGATGCGACGTCTTCTGAATTGAAGACCAAGAAGCTCATGAAGCGGCTCAAAGTGGTCGAGAACTTCATGGACTCCAGCAACCGCCCGGAATGGATGATCATGAAGATCGTCCCGGTGATCCCGCCGGACCTGCGTCCGCTGGTTCCACTGGATGGCGGTCGTTTTGCGACGTCTGACCTGAACGATCTCTATCGCCGCGTCATCAACCGCAACAACCGCTTGAAACGCCTCATGGAGCTTCGCGCACCTGGCATCATCATCCGCAACGAAAAGCGGATGCTGCAGGAAGCCGTTGATGCCCTGTTTGACAATGGCCGTCGTGGCCGCACGATCACGGGTGCCAACAAACGCCCGCTGAAATCGTTGTCTGACATGCTCAAGGGCAAGCAAGGCCGCTTCCGCCAAAACCTGCTCGGCAAGCGTGTCGATTATTCAGGTCGCTCGGTCATCGTGACGGGTCCGGAATTGAAGCTGCACCAGTGTGGCCTGCCAAAGAAAATGGCGCTCGAACTGTTCAAGCCGTTCATCTACGCGCGCCTTGATGCGAAGGGTTATTCGTCCACCGTCAAGCAAGCCAAGAAGCTGGTTGAGAAGGAAAAGCCGGAGGTCTGGGATATCCTTGACGAGGTTATCCGCGAGCACCCGGTTCTCCTGAACCGCGCGCCGACGCTTCACCGCCTTGGCATTCAGGCATTCGAACCGGTGCTGATTGAAGGCAAGGCTATCCAGCTGCACCCGCTGGTCTGTACGGCGTTCAACGCCGACTTTGACGGTGACCAGATGGCTGTGCACGTGCCGCTGTCGCTTGAAGCACAGCTCGAAGCGCGCGTGTTGATGATGTCCACCAACAACATCCTGCACCCGGCCAATGGTCAACCGATCATCGTTCCGTCGCAGGATATGGTTCTGGGGCTCTACTACCTGTCCATCGTTGCGGAAAACGAGCCCGGCGAAGGCATGGTCTTTGCCGATATGGGCGAGTTGCATCACGCGCTGGAAAACAAAGTGGTGACGCTCCACACCAAAATCAAAGGCCGCTTCAAGACCGTGGATCAAGACGGCAATCCCGTCTCTGAAATCCACGACACGACGCCTGGCCGGATGATCATTGGCGAGCTTTTGCCGAAAAACGCCAAGGTGCCGTTTGCGGTCTGCAATCAGGAGATGACCAAGAAGAACATCTCCAAGATGATCGACACGGTCTATCGCCACTGCGGTCAAAAAGAGACGGTCATATTCTGTGACCGCATCATGTCGCTTGGCTTCCGTCATGCGTGTACAGCGGGCATTTCGTTCGGCAAGGACGACATGGTTATCCCTGACAGCAAAACCGGTATCGTTGCCGAGACCGATGCCATCGTCAAAGACTACGAGCAGCAGTACAATGACGGTCTCATCACCTTTGGTGAGAAGTACAACAAGGTCGTTGATGCGTGGGCGCGCTGTGATGACCGCCTGACCGAAGAGACGATGGCGGGCATTCAAGCGACCAAGTTTGAAGACAATGGCCGCCAGAAGCAGATGAACTCCATCTACATGATGGCTCGGTCCGGCGCGCGGGGTTCCACGCGTCAGATGAAGCAACTCGCCGGCATGCGCGGCCTGATGGCCAAGCCGGATGGCTCCATCATTGAGACGCCGATTATCTCCAACTTCAAAGAAGGCCTGACCGTGAACGAGTACTTCAACTCGACCCACGGTGCCCGTAAGGGTCTTGCAGACACCGCGTTGAAGACGGCCAACTCAGGCTATCTGACCCGCCGCCTTGTTGACGTGGCGCAGGACTGCATCATCACCTCGGCTGACTGTGGCACCGACAAGGGCCTCACGATGACACCGATCATCGATGCAGGTCAGGTTGTTGCGTCTCTTGGTCAGCGTATCCTCGGCCGGACCGTCTTGCATGACGTCATGCATCCGACGACCGAAGAAGTGTTGGTCAAGGCTGGCAACATGGTCGAAGAGCCGGACGTCGATGCTATTGAGAAAGCCGGTATCCAATCCGTGGAAATCCGCTCTGCGCTCACCTGTGAGATGCAGTCCGGTGTTTGTGCGGTCTGTTACGGCCGTGACTTGGCGCGTGGTACGGCGGTCAACCATGGTGAGGCTGTTGGCGTTATCGCGGCACAGTCCATTGGTGAGCCTGGAACACAGCTGACCATGCGGACATTCCACATGGGCGGCACGGCGCAGGTCGTCGACACGTCCTTTGTAGAAGCGTCCTATGACGGTGCGGTCTCCATCAAAAACCGCAATGTGGTGCGCAACTCCGAGGGCAACCTCATCACCATGGGCCGCAACATGTCCATCATCATCAATGATGAGAAAGGTGAAGAGCGCGCGTCCCACAAAGTGACCTATGGCTCCAAGCTGATGGTGGACGATGGCGACCAGATCAAGCGGGGCCAGCGCCTTGCCGAGTGGGACCCATACACACGCCCAATCATGACCGAGGTCGCCGGTAAGGCGGTCTATGAGGATGTGGTTGACGGTGTGTCCGTGCAGGAATCAGCTGACGAGAACACCGGCATCACCAAACGTGAGATCGTTGACTGGCGTTCAAACCCACGCGGAGCCGACCTGAAGCCTGCCATTGCCATCCACGGTGATGATGGCGAAGTGGCCAAGCTGGCACGTGGCGGCGACGCGCGCTTCCTGCTGTCGGTTGACGCGGTTCTCTCCGTTGAGCCGGGTGCCGAAGTGAAGCCGGGCGATGTGATCGCGCGTATTCCAATGGAAAGCGCGAAAACCAAGGACATCACCGGTGGTCTGCCGCGTGTTGCCGAACTGTTCGAGGCGCGTCGTCCGAAGGATCATGCCGTGATCGCGGAGATCGATGGTACGATCCGTTTTGGCCGCGACTACAAGAACAAGCGCAAGATCCATATTGAGCCGTTGGACGAAACGCAGGAGCCTGCGGAATATCTCATTCCGAAGTCGCGTCCGTTCCACCTGCAAGATGGCGATCCCATTGAGCGCGGTGACTACATCCTCGACGGAAATCCGGCCCCGCACGACATTCTGGCGGTCAAGGGCGTCGAGGCGCTAGCATCCTATCTCGTTAATGAGATTCAGGAGGTCTATCGACTGCAGGGCGTTATCATCAACGACAAGCACATTGAGGTGATTGTCCGACAGATG
>JBCBHR010000175.1:0-5004 GCA_038525365.1 Pseudomonadota bacterium
CGGTGAGGTGCTTGAGGTCAAGGGCAAAACGCTGCGCGACCAATTGGGTGAACGTCTGATCGAGGATGCAGGCGCGAATTTCGAGGCACCCGTCGTCAATCAATTTCCCAATCGCCCGGTGCGTGCGGGCCGCGAAGACGAAGAGGTCAGCACCCCGCGTAAGGCGAAATCCGAATGGGTGTCTGCACGCGGCAAGCGCGAGATCAAACGCTCCGATGCATTGGACCGGCTGGACACGAAACCGAAACGACGCAGTGACGGCTCGCGCGCCAGCAATGTGTGGATGGCACCGGGCGCACGCCCCGAAAGCGGCAAACCGAAGCGCAAGCCAAACCCCAATCCCAAACCAAAGCGCTAGGTTGCAAAGCGACGGCGATGCGGATCATTGGCGGAACCCTTCGCGGCCGTGTGCTGAAGGCACCAAAGCCAGGCGATCAATCGATCAGGCCGACCACCGACCGCATGCGCGAAAGCCTGTTCAACGTGCTTGAACATCGTCACGGCGACGCGCTTGACGACACGCGGGTGCTTGATCTTTTTGCGGGCACGGGTGCGCTTGGCTTTGAGGCATTGTCGCGCGGAGCGGCCTATGCGCTTTTTGTGGATCAGGGTGTCAGCGCCCGTGCGCTCATACGCGAGAATTTGCATGCACTCGGTCTGCAGGGGCGTGCAAAGCTCTTTCGTCGCGATGCGACCAAGCTTGGCGAAGCAGGCGCGATCACGCCTTTCGATCTGGTCTTTGCCGACCCGCCCTATGGGCGCGGTCTTGGCGAGCGGGCGTTGGACGCACTTGTCGCGGGCAAATGGCTTGCACCGGATGCGTTGATCATTGTGGAAGAAGCCGCCAACGCTGTATTCCAAATTCCGGAAGCCTATATGGTTTTGGAGGAGCGCAAGGCCGGTGATACCGTTGTGCGTATCCTCAAACGCGCCGGAATGAGCGAAACGGACGGCTGACACCATGAGCGCCAAACTGCAGGACATATCAGGCACCACGCCAACGGTGGCGCTTTCACTCGGCGGTGGCGGTGCACGCGGCTATTCGCACATCCATGTGCTGGAAGCGCTCGACGAGATGGGCGTCAAACCGGTTGCGATTTCCGGCGCGTCCATCGGTTCGATCATGGGTGCAGCCTATGCGTCCGGCATGTCCGGCAAGGAACTGCACGAATACACACTGTCGCTTGTGAGCAACCGCACCGAGGTGCTCGGCAAGTTTTGGCAGACGCGGCCATCGCGGCTCAGTGATTTGGTTGATGGCGGATTTCGCTTCGGCCAGTTCAACATCGAGCGCATCATTCAGGCATTTACGCCCGAGCAGATGGCAAAGCGTTTTGAGGATTTGCAGTGCCCACTCCATGTGGTCGCCACTGACTATTACGGTCACCGCTGTACGGTGTTTGAGCAAGGCGATCTCTTGTCGGCGATTGCCGCGTCATCGGCCATTCCGGCTGTCTTCAAACCCATCACGCGCGATGGGCGCATCTATATCGATGGCGGGATTTTCAATCCGGTTCCCTATGATGTGCTTGTCGGTAAGGCCGACATTGTGATTGGCGTCGATGTCGTCGGCGCACCGCAGGGCGATCCGAGCAAACCGCCATCAACGATTGAGAGCCTTTACGGCACATCGCAGCTGATGATGCAGTCAATGATGCAGATGAAGCTCGCCATGGGCCCGCCTGACGTCTTCATCCGACCGCCGGTTTCATCGTTTCGGGTGATGGATTTCTTCAAAGCCAAGGCCATCCTTGAGGCTACGAAATCCGTGAAGGATGATTTGAAGCGCAAGCTTGACGCGGCGTTTGAACTGCATGCGCACGATCCCGCTGTGACGGCGCCCTGAACCCCCTAGCCGAGTCCTGCCGTCTTTCCGCTCGACAAAGCGTTGGCCGGTGTCGCCGGGTCCACAGGCGTCGTCGGCGCGCCCGGCTCATGCGGGCGGTTTTCGATTTGGCCGATCACGCGAAAACAGACGACGACCGCAGCCAGCCCGAAAACGACAACGCCCAGACCCCAACCGGCGATGATGCCCTTCGCGCCGAACCACTCACCGCCAAGCCAGACGAACGGAATGATGCCAAGCGTCGAGCGGCCCCAATTGAACGCCGTGGAATAGAGCGCAAAACCCAGATTGTTGAATGCGGCATTGGCCACGAAAAGCGCGCCATTAAACAGGAAGCTGATCGCGACGAACCGACAGAAAAACACGATCAACTCGCGCGCCTCGCCCTCAGCCTGAAAGACATCGGCGATTGAACCGGCGGCCAAAAACAAGATGATGCAGACGACGAGCACGTAGCCGAGTGTGAATGTCAGCGCATCGCGCATGGTGTTTCGCAAGCGGTCATAGAGCTGTGCACCATAGTTCTGGCCGAGGATTGGACCGACCGCACCGGAAAGCGCGAAGATGACGCCAAAGGCCACCGGCACGGTACGGCTGATCACGGCCCATGCCGCGACCGCATCATCGCCATATGTCGCGATCTGTGCGGTGACGTAGGCATTTCCAATGGGCGTGGCGAGCTGGGTCATGATGGCCGGACCGGCGATCAGGAAGAACGGGTTGAATAAGCGTCGCACGGTCGCCGCGTCGGGCACTGCGACCAAGCCATGAACAATGGCTGCGCCATGCAGACCAATCACACACAACACACATCGCGAGATGACTGTTGATATCGCAGCGCCGGTGACGCCCAAATCGAAGCCGAAAATCAGGATCGGATCGACAACCGCCGACACTGCGCCAGCCGACAGCGTCACATACATGGCGCGCTTGGCATCGCCGACCCCGCGCAAAATTCCGGACGCACCCATGCCGATTGCCATGACCGTGGTCGATGGCAGGACGATGTTGAGAAAGTGGACCGCGATCTCCAGCGTTTCATCGCGCGCGCCGAGCAAGGAAAGCAGCGGCCGCGAGTTGAACCAGAACAGCGCCACGAGTACCGAGATGATCACCGCGATCAAAAGGAGTGCGGTCCCGCCGTCACGCGCGGCTTCTTCGCGGTCTCCCGCGCCCAGATTGCGCGAGACGAGCGCGCCCGCGCCAATCGTCATGCCGATGGCAGTGGAGATCAAAAAGAACTGCAGCGTTCCTGCAAAGCCAATGGCTGCGGCCAATTCCTTTTCGCCAAGCAGCGAGATGTAGAAGAGGTTCAGCGCATCAACCAGAAAGATCGCAACAAGTCCAACAGACGACGTCATGGTCATCACCACGACATGGCGCATGGTCGAGCCAGTGGTGAACTTGCCCCGTTCAGGCGCCGACTTATTGCCTTGGCTCATGTGGCAAAGATCGCGTCGGCGCTGGCATAGCCTTTGAACTCAAGCGCATTGCCTGACGGATCGCGGATGAAAAGCGTCGCCTGCTCGCCGGGCTCTCCGACAAACCGCCGCGTTGGCTCCATGATCCAATCGACATCCTCGCGCCCGCTCAAGCGGTCGGCGAGTGCGTTCCAGTTTTCCATCGACAGGACGACGCCGAAATGCGGGATCGGTACGCCCGCGCCATCCACCATGCCCTGCGAATGATTGATCTCGCCGGGACGCAAATGCGCTGACATCTGGTGGCCGAAAAGGGAGAAGTCTGTCCACGTTTGGGAAGACCGACCTTGCTCGCAACCAAGAACCCCGATGTAAAATGCACGTGTCTCGTCCAGATCTCGCACCGGGAAGGCGAGGTGAAACGGCGTCAGCGTCGCGGTGGTGATGTCATTCATTGGCAGCGGCCTTGCTCGTGTCGGCTTCCAGCGCCTTGACGCTGTCATCATTGGCAGGATTGAGGATTTCGGCTTCGTGATCCGGTTGCATCAACGGCTCCGGAGACACGGGCTCAATGTGCAATTTGTCAGTGCCCGCAAAGATGCCATCGACCGCTTGGATCTTGAGCCGTTCTTCGTCGCGCTTTCGCACATCGTTTCGGATGACCTTGGCGAGGTTTTCGCTGGCACCAAGCGCTTCAAGCGTTTTTTGACCAAACTTCAAGCCGCTCTCGAATGTCTCGCGCAACTCGTAGTCGACCTTACGCGCCTGAAGCGACAGCGTGTGCGTGCGGTCATAGGAGCGCACAAAAAGCTTCACGTCGGGATAGTCGGATTGAACGATGTCAACGATCTTGTCGGTGATCTCTTTCTTGTGCGTGACAACGGCGACGAGTTTGGCGTGGCGAATGCCGGCAGCCTCAAGCACTTCCTTTCGGGTGCCGTCACCATAGTAAATGCGAAAGCCAAACTTCTGTGCTGAACGAACGCGGTCAGCCGAGTAGTCGATGACAGTGACCGAATTGCCACCGGTCAGCAGCATTTGCGACGCGATTTGCCCGAAGCGCGAAAACCCCACCATCAACACATCGGCACCTTCATCGGCGCCGTGGAAATCCTCTTCCATTTCCTCCGCATTGTCCTCGTTGATGAAGTAACGAGCGAGGCTGACGGATATCGGCGTGAGCGCCATGGAAAACGTCACGATGGCGATCAGCAACGACGAAACAGATGAAGTCAGAATGCCGAACCCGACGGCTGACGCAAACATGACAAACCCGAATTCGCCAGACTGCGGCAGGACGAGCGCCGTGCGTACGCTGGTGTCATGGTTGACACTGAAGATGCGGCACAGCGCGTAGATGATCGCCGCTTTGGTCACCATCAGCACTGGTAATGCGAACAGGATGATCCCCCAGTTTTCGAGGATGACAGACACGTTGAGGCTGAGGCCGATGGCCATAAAGAACAGGCCAAGCAGAAGCCCACGGAATGGTTCGATGTCGGCTTCCAACTCGTGGCGATAGGAGGATTCCGCGAGCATCACACCGGCGATGAACGCGCCCATGGCCATGGAGAGCCCTGCGATTTGCATCAGCACGGCCGAGCCGATGACGATCAAAAGCGCCGTTGCGATCATCGCCTCACGCGCGCCTGTGTTACCGATAATCCGGAAGAGTGGGTTTAGGCCGTATCGGCCCGCGGCGATCAAGATACCAACGGCCAGAACAGCCGTCGCGAC
>JBCBHR010000176.1:0-5002 GCA_038525365.1 Pseudomonadota bacterium
CCTCGCCTTCAAGGGCAATGCCGCGCACGAGCATGCGCGTCGTCTGCACTTTGCGCGAGACGATCGAGATCTTGGCGCCGACGAGCTGATTGAGCAGCGTCGATTTGCCGGCATTCGGCGCGCCGATCAGCGCGACAAAACCGGAGCGCGTGTCATTGCCCAACTGCTCGTCTGTCGTGGGTTCATCTGCCATATCAGTCATCTCCGTCCCACACGCCTTCGCGTACCAGCATGGCGGCAGCGGCGGCCTGTTCGGCCTGTCGCTTTGACGCCCCGATTGCCTGCACCGGCGGCAGTTTGCCCACTGTCACTTCGACCGTGAATTCGGGCGCATGGTCAGGCCCGTCGCGGCCCGTGATTTCATAGTCCGGCGTGGTCGCATGCAGCTTGTGCGCCCATTCCTGCAATTCGGTTTTTGCATCACGACGCAGGATCGCCGCTGCCTTGGCGCGTGCCGACCAATGCATGGCGATGAAAGTGCGCGCAGCGTCCAGTCCGCCCTCAAGGTAGAGAGCGGCGATGAGCGACTCCACAACGTCGGCGCGCATGTTCTTTTGCCGGTCTGACTGGATATCGCGCACGTCTGAGCCCGTGCGGATCAGATCAGCAAGTCCGATTTCGTCAGAGATTTCCGCAAGCGCATCTGCATTGACGAGCGCGTTGAGCCGAACCGACATCTCGCCTTCCGGCGCTTCGGGATAAAGCTTGAAGAGCATATCAGCGACGCAGAGGCCAAGAACGCGATCGCCGAGAAATTCGAGACGCTCATAGTCCGTACCGGTGCGATGGCGGGCAGATGCATGCGTCAAGGCGCGGTCGAGCCGTTCCAAGTCCACGAAACTGTGGCCGGTCGCCTTGCGGATGCGCTCAAGGCCCGCAGGCGCCATGGAGCCTACGGGTTTGGTGACATTCTTTTCAGCCATCGTTTGGTTAATTGCCTGTTATCAACGCTGCGCGGAGCCGAAAAGTCGGTCTAACCGCAAGTCAGACGGCCACTGCCAAACCTCAAGCGGCGATGAGCCGTTTGCAACGGAGAAGAAGATGAAGTTCGCGCGGCCGACGAGATGGTCATCGGGCACGAAGCCGACCTGGAAGCGGCTATCGGCAGAGTTGTCGCGATTGTCGCCGAGCATGAAGTAGTGCCCTTCCGGCACCACGAACTCCCGTGTGTCATCGCCCACCGCGCCCTCGTTAAGGTCAAGCGTGCGGTAGCTTACGCCGTTGGGCAGCGTCTCCTGATAGACCGTCACAGGACGCGATTGCTCGGTGATGTCAGCCTCGTTGATGTCATCAATGCGTTCGCGGGCCACTGGCTCACCGTTGAGGATGAGAGCGCCATCGCGCATCTGCACCCGGTCGCCCGGCAGACCGATGACGCGCTTGATGTAGTCAAGGCGCGGGTCAGGCGGATATTTGAACACGGCGACGTCGCCACGTTTTGGCTGTGCCGACCAGATACGGCCCGAAAACAGGTTTGGTCCGAACGGCAGAGAATAGCGCGAATAGCCGTAGGAGAACTTGTTCACCATCAGGTAGTCACCCTGCAACAGCGTTGGACGCATGGAGCCGGAAGGGATCGAGAAGGGCTGAAACAGGAGGGTCCGGATAACGACGGCCAGCAGCAGCGCTTGCACGACGACCGAGACGGTCTCGCCGAGACCACCCGATTTCTTTTCGGTTTTTTCAGACACGCGTGATTCCAGTTTGCCACGGAGCGTGGGATTGCGGCGGTGTAGCGTTTGCGGCGTGCGCAGTAAATGCACGTTTCACGAACTTATGGCAGCGGTAGGGCCTCAATGATCACAAACGCCTGTGCCAAGGGATAATCATCAGTGATTGTCAGATGCACAACCGGCTCATGGTCAGCGGGCATCATGGCGGTGAGCCGCTCAAGCGCGCCATTGGTCAATTGCATGGTGGGTTTTCCGCCCGGCAGGTTGACCACGCCCATGTCGCGCCAAAATACACCGCGCGAAATGCCTGTGCCGAGCGCTTTGGCCATGGCTTCCTTGGCGGCAAAGCGTTTTGCGTAGGATGCGGCGCGCTGGCGCCGACGATCGGATTTTCTTTGCTCGATTTCTGTGAAGACGCGGTTGGTGAATTTGTCGCCGTAACGCTGAAGCGTTTTCTCAACGCGGCGGATGTCGATCAAGTCGCTGCCGAGGCCGATGATCATGCCTATTCGGCACCCACCGCATTGGCGGCTTCCTGCAGGCGTTGATTGGCGCGCAGCTCAATTCGGGCCTTGCGACGGCGCTGGAACGTCGACGATGCCGAATAGGTTACAACGAATAGGATCGTCGCAACCGCAAACCCCAGCGGGACGCCACCAACGATCATCGGCCAAAGAAACGGCTCCCACAGCGCGGCAAGGCCATTTTCGGCCCAAACCTGACCGAAATTGCGCGCGGCGTCCGCTTCGGCTGAAGCGCCGAGAATGCGGGTGCCGATCTGGTGCGTTGTTGCCCAAATGGCGGGGAAAGTCAGCGGATTGCCGACCGCTGTGCCAAGTGCAGCGGAAATCATGGAACCGCGCAGGCTCCACGCCAGCGCAAATGAAAGGAGAAAATGGAAGCCCATAAATGGTGTAAACGACGCGAAAGCACCTGCCGCAACGCCCATCGCAATGGCGTAGGGCGTAGCACGGATGCGCATGATGCGTTTGACGACGTAGCGCCATGAGCGCGCATAGTTGCGGCGCGGGATAATTGCCACGCGCGCACGCTCTATAATTGGTTCCTTGTCACGTCGCTGAAACAGCACGTTTGGTTTCCTGATCACACCCGTGTGAGGAAGACATAGGCTTCGCTAAGTCGGCCAGCAAGATAAAGCGGCCAAATGGCTTTCTCAAAGGTTGCGACTGCCGGGTTTTACCGCCGGAATGGCCGCCAGCTCCGGCGGCAAATTGTCCGGCGCGTAGGCCGGAACCTCATATTGCGCCAACGCAACGAGTGGCACACCGACGTCAGCCTTTCCAGCAGACCGGTCCACAATGCAGGCGGCGGCCAAAACGTTCGCGCCAAGCGCGGTCATGCAGGTCACCGTTTCGCGAATTGACAAGCCGGTTGTGACGATGTCCTCAACGATCACGACTTTGGCGCCGGGCTCAATGTCAAACCTGCGAAGTTTGAAGACACCCTCTTCGCGCTCCACCCAGATTGCTGGCACCTGCAAATGCCGTGATGTCTCATAGGCCGGGATCAACCCGCCAACCGCTGGGCCGACTACATAATCAATCGCATGATCAACTTCGGCGCGGATACGATCCGCCAGGGCCTTGCACAGGACTTCGGTCTTGTCGGCATGCATAAAGACCCGCGCCTTTTGCAGGAACACGGGACTGCGCAAGCCGGAGGTCAAAATGAAATGACCTTCCAAGACCGCCCCGGTCGAGCGGAAGATATCGAGGACGTGATCGGTCGACATGGTCATGGGGTAAACGGCTCTTAATTGTTGACACGTGTGGCGGAACTGACAGCGTCGCTGGATTGCAATACCTGCAACAGGCGCGACAGGTGCTTCAAGTCCCAGACCTCCAGATCAAAGATCATTTCCGTAAAATCGGGTGCGGTCTGTACCATCGCAAGCGTGTGGATGTTGGCGTCATGGTCGGCGATGATGGTGGCGATAGTTGCCAATGATCCGGGCTCATTGAGCGCGGTGACAATGATCTGCGCCGGGAACCGCAAACGATTTTGCTGGTCAATGTCCCAGCGCACATCGATCCAGCGGTCCGGCTCATTGTCGAATTGTGACAGCGCCTCGGAGTGGATCGGATAGATCGTGATCCCCTGCCCCGGTGCAGCGATGCCAACGATCCGATCTCCGGGCACCGCACCGCTGGACGTGAAGCGCACTGCGATTTCACCGCCGGTGCCACGCATGGATTCGGTGCGGTCAGGCGTGTGGTCCGAGTTCATGTCACCACGGATTGAGCTGCCATTGACCATCGCGTCTTCAGGAAAACGGAAGACGAGGCCATGCGTGGTTGAGACATTGAACCAGCCATGGTCGAGCCATTGGGTCTGGCTTTCGGCAAGTTTCTGCTCGGCTTCGATGTCGGGGTGCACCGCCTTGATGACGTTGATCGGCGGCACCTCGCCACGACCAACAGCGGCCAACGCGTCATCCACCTCTTGCATGGCGAGACGCTTGACACCCTGCGCCAAGAGCTCTCGCGAAAACGGTTTGCCCGCTCGCTCAAATGCGCGCTCCAAAATGCGGTGGCCAAGGCCCGCATATTGTCGCCGGACGGCCGCGCGTGTTGCCCTGCGGATTGCTGCACGGGCTTTGCCGGTCGCAACCAATGCCTCCCACGCAGCAGGCGGTGACGCGGTCTCAGACGTCAAAATCTCAACCTCGTCGCCATTTTCGAGCTTTGTGACCAGTGGCATGACGCGGCCATTGATCTTTGCGCCCATGCAAGAATTGCCCACATCGGTGTGCACCGCATAGGCAAAGTCCACGGGGATCGCGCCGCGCGGCAAAGCGATCAGCCGGCCTTTGGGCGTAAAGCAGAAAACCTGATCCTGAAAGAGTTCAAGCTTGGTGTTTTCCAGAAACTCCTCACCAACGTCGCCGATGGTCAGCGAGTCGATGGTGTGGCGCAGCCAAAGATACGCGCTGCTATCCTTGAAGGCTGCTTTCGAAGCGCTGCCCTCGTCCTTGTAGATGGCATGCGCTGCGACGCCATATTCGGCGATCTGGTGCATTTTCATGGTGCGGATCTGCAGTTCGACACGCTGTTTGGACGGGCCGACAATCGTGGTGTGAAGCGACTGGTAATCGTTCTGCTTGGGTGTCGAGATGTAGTCCTTGAAGCGTAGCGGCACCATCTTCCACTTGCGGTGAACGATGCCAAGCGCGCGGTAACACTCGTCAACGCTCTCCACGAGGATGCGAAAGGCATAGATGTCCGACAATTGTTCAAACGACAGGCCCTTGGCTTCCATCTTCTTAAAAACGGAGTATGGGCGTTTCATGCGGCTGGTGACGGTGGCGT
>JBCBHR010000177.1:0-4963 GCA_038525365.1 Pseudomonadota bacterium
CAACTACAACCGGCTGATGCTGTCGCCGGTGCTGTCTGGTGAGAAGGCCTACGCTGACATCATCACCCATGATGATGATTGGTATGCGCAAAACGGTGTGACCCTGCACAAGGCTGCGAAAGTTACGAGCATTGATCGTGCGGCCAAATCGGTGACCGCTGAAAACGGCGTGACCGTGCCCTATGACAAGTTGGTCATCGCGACTGGCTCCAATCCATTCATCATTCCCGTTCCGGGCCATGACTTGGATGGCGTGCTGACATACCGTGATCTCGACGATGTTGAGCGGATGATTGAGGTGGCCGGTTCGAAAGGTCACGCGGTCGTCATCGGTGGTGGCCTTCTTGGCCTCGAAGCGGCTGCCGGTCTCAAAGCGCAAGGCATGGGCGTGACCGTGCTGCACCTGATGCCAACGCTGATGGAGCGTCAACTCGATCCGGCGGCAGGCTACCTGCTTGAGAAGGCGTTTGAAGACCTTGGCGTCACGGTGATGACGAAGGCAAGTACCAAACAAATCCTCGGTCATGATGGGAAGGTCGTCGGGGTCGAACTGGAAGACGGCGCGCGCATTGATGCCTGCATGGTCGTCATGGCCGTGGGCATTCGCCCGTCAACTGATGTCGCCAAGCAGGCAGGCGTCGAGACCAATCGTGGAATTGTCGTCACCGATCACATGACCACGTCGGACAATGACATCTTTGCCCTTGGCGAGTGCGTTGAACACCGCGGCATGTGCTACGGTCTCGTTGCGCCGCTTTACGAGATGGCCAAGGTCATCGCCGAGCAGTTGGCAGGCAATGGTGACGCCGCCTATGAGGGCTCGGTCACCGCCACCAAATTGAAAGTAACCGGCGTCGATCTTTATTCCGCCGGGGACTTTGCAGAGGCCGAAGATCGCGAGGAGATCGTGCTCCGCGATGCGGCAGCAGGCGTCTACAAGCGCCTCGTGTTGAAAGACAACAAAATCGTTGGTGCCGTCATGTATGGCGACACGGGCGACGGGCCTTGGTTCTTCGATATGTTGAAAAAAGGCACCGACGTCTCCGAGATGCGCGATACGCTCATCTTTGGCCAAGCCTATCAGGGAGGCGAGCCGCTGGACCCTATGGCGGCCGTTGCAGCATTGCCCGATGACGCAGAAATCTGCGGCTGCAACGGTGTATGTAAGGGGACAATCGTCTCCGCCATCGGCGAGAAGGGTCTGACAAACCTGGATGGCGTTCGCGCCCACACCAAAGCCTCCGCCTCCTGCGGCACCTGCACGGGACTGGTCGAGCAGTTGCTTGGGCATACGCTTGGCGATGCATATAATCCCGCTGCTGTTACGCCGATGTGCGGTTGCACCGATCTAAGCCATTCCGATGTTCGCCGACTGATCAAGGCAAAAGAGCTGAAGACCATTCCGGCCGTCATGCAGGAGTTGGAATGGAAGACATCTTGTGGCTGCGCCAAATGCCGCCCTGCTTTGAATTACTATCTCGTGTGCGATTGGCCCGATGACTACGCCGATGACTATCAGTCGCGTTTCATCAATGAGCGCGCCCACGCCAACATCCAGAAAGACGGCACGTACTCGGTTGTTCCGCGGATGTGGGGCGGGCAGACCTCATCGAAAGAGCTGCGTGCGATTGCCGATGTCGTCGACAAGTTCGAAATTCCCACGGTGAAGGTCACCGGTGGTCAGCGCATTGATATGCTGGGCATCAAAAAGGAAGATCTACCCGCCGTCTGGGCCGATCTTGGCAAAGCCGGTTTCGTGTCCGGCCACGCCTACGCAAAGGGTCTGCGGACGGTCAAAACCTGTGTCGGCACGGATTGGTGCCGCTTTGGAACGCAGGATTCCACCGGTCTTGGTGTGCGCATCGAGAAATTTATGTGGGGCTCGTGGACGCCCGCCAAGGTGAAGATGGCGGTCTCCGGCTGTCCGCGAAATTGCGCGGAAGCCACCTGCAAGGACGTCGGCGTTATCTGTGTGGACTCTGGCTATGAGATCCACTTCGCCGGCGCTGCCGGTCTCGACATCAAAGGCACGGAGGTGCTCGGCCTGGTCAAAACCGAGGATGAAGCGCTCGAGCATATCGTTGCCGTCACCCAGATGTATCGCGAGCAGGGACACTACCTTGAGCGCATCTACAAATGGGCCAAGCGCATCGGCTACGACGAAGTTCGCCGTCAGATCATGGACGACCCGGAAGCCCGCAAGGCCTACTACGACCGGTTCGTCCACTCGCAGATATATGCCCAGGTTGACCCATGGGATGAGCGCGTGTCCGGCAAGGATAAACACGAGTTCAACCCCATGGCGACACTCACACTGGAGGCAGCGGAATGAACGCCATAACAAAGAACTGGGTCGCAATCGGATCGCTGCAAGACATCCCGCGGCGGGGCGCACGGTGCGTGAAGAATGGCGATATGACCATCGCGATCTTCCGCACCGCCGACGACCGGGTGTTTGCACTGGAAGACAAGTGCCCGCACAAAAATGGCCCACTTAGCCAAGGCATCGTTCATGATGGCTGCGTGACCTGTCCGCTCCACAATTGGGTGATTTCGCTTGAAACAGGCACCGCCTTGGGCGCCGATGAGGGTGAAACACTGGCCTTCCCCGTCAAGCTTGACGGGGACACGGTTCTGTTGGGCCTTTGAGATGAGCCAGGGGGTCAAAACAACCTGCCCCTATTGCGGCGTAGGCTGTGGTGTGATCGCCACGCCCGCAGCCGACGGCTCGGTTGCCATAAAGGGAGATCCGGATCACCCGGCCAATTTCGGTCGCTTGTGTTCCAAAGGGTCGGCACTCGGCGAAACGGTCGATCTGGATGGGCGGCTGCTTCATCCTGAAATAAACGGCCAACGCGCCGATTGGAACACTGCGCTTGATTTGGTCGCCGACCGCTTCAAACAGACAATCGCTGAGCACGGACCCGACAGCGTTGCGTTTTACGTCTCCGGTCAAATCCTCACGGAAGACTACTACGTCGCCAACAAGCTCATGAAGGGCTTCATCGGTTCGGGCAATATCGACACCAATTCACGCCTTTGCATGGCGTCATCGGTCGCCGGGCACCGTCGGGCGTTTGGCACGGATACGGTCCCGGGGACCTATGAGGATCTGGAACTCGCTGATCTCGTCGTGTTGGTCGGCTCCAATCTGCTCTGGTGTCATCCTGTGCTCTATCAGCGCATCGCCGCGGCAAAGGCTGCAAGACCTTCCATGCGCGTCGTGCTCATCGACCCACGCCGTACGAAGACCGCCGATCTGGCCGATCTCCATTTGGCAATTGCGCCTGACAGTGACGTCGCGCTCTTTAATGGTCTACTGAAATGGCTTGCCGACAGCGATGCTGTGGACGCCGATTGGGTTGCCGAGCATACAAACGGGTTCCGCGCTGCGCTCAGCGCCTGTGCGGAATGGACAGTTGCACGCGTTGCAGAAGAAACGGGCCTCTCGGTCGGACAGATCAAGGCGTTTTACGGGCTATGGGCTGAACGCGAGAAAGTGGTCACCGCCTACAGCCAGGGTGTGAATCAGTCAGCTTCCGGCACAGACAAAGTCAACGCGATCATCAATTGCCATCTGGCAACGGCACGCATCGGGCGCGAAGGCATGGGGCCATTCTCATTGACCGGCCAGCCCAATGCCATGGGTGGACGCGAAACCGGCGGGCTTGCCAACATGCTTGCTGCACATATGGACATCGAAAATCCGGTCCACCGCGAACGCGTGGCTGGTTTCTGGCATGCGCCCAACCTTGCCGAAAAAGCAGGGCTGAAAGCCGTCGACATGCTCCAAGCCGTTGGCGATCAGCGCATCAAGGCGCTATGGATCATGGCGACAAATCCGGTTGTGTCCATGCCTGACGCACACGCCGTTGAGGCGGCGATTGCAAATTGCGAGTTTGTCGTCGTCTCCGACATCATGGCCGAGACCGACACGGCGCGACACGCCCATGTGAAGCTGCCATCGCTGGGTTGGGGCGAAAAGGACGGTACGGTCACAAACTCCGAGCGGCGCATTTCGCGCCAGCGCGGTTTCTTGGCCGCTGCGGGTTCTGCGAAAGCCGACTGGTGGCAGATGGCGGAAGTTGGCAAGCGCATGGGTTGGGTAGATGCCTTCGACTACGCCGACGCGAGCGCTGTGTTTGCCGAATTTGCCACGCTAACCGCGCTGGACAATGATGACGAGCGCGATCTTGATCTTGGTGCATTGGCGCAAGTGACCTTGGCGCAATACGACGCATTGCCGCCATTCCAGTGGCCGCAGGCGGGGTTGTTTGATCCCACGAAGCAAACGCGTTTTTTTGCCAATGGCGGCTTTTACACGCCGGATCGAAAGGCGCGGTTCCTGACAGTTCAAGCGCCGGAGCGCGCGGTTCAGCCGCCCGGTACATTGCGCGTGAACACGGGGCGTGTTCGTGACCATTGGCATACGATGACACGCACCGCGAAATCGGCTCGTCTCAGCGCGCACATCGCCGAACCCTATTGTGAAATCTATCCTGCTGATGCGATGCGCCGCGGCATTGCGCACGCTGATTTGGTCACCTTGTCAGCGCGCGGTCGTGACGTGACACTGCGCGCGTTGGTCAGTGATGCGCAGCAGCCGGGCAGCGTCTTTGTGCCGATGCATTGGAATGATCAAACGGCAGGCTGCGCGCGTGTCGATGTGCTGGTCGCACCCGAGACTGATCCCTTTTCAGGACAGCCCGCGCTGAAGCAATCGTTCGCAGTGCTCGCAAAGGCTGACATGGCGGTTCACGGCTTTGCCGTTTCAGCGGCGCCGCCGGACACATCCGGTCTGGATTACTGGGCGCTTGCCAAAACGGACGGCGGCTGGCGGTTGGAATTCTCACTTCTGAGCGAAGATGAGCATGTGATTTCTCGTGTTGTGGGCGCAGGCGAGCGACTGTCGCTGGAGGATCGAGAACGCGGTCACGGTCGTGCTGCGCGTTTTGACGGTGAC
>JBCBHR010000178.1:0-4957 GCA_038525365.1 Pseudomonadota bacterium
GCCAACACATCCTCATAACCACCGAGCGGATCATGCACGGTGCCGTTGCGATCCAGATAGAGCGCATTCATCGTCAAATCGCGGCGCAGCGCGTCCTTGTCCCACTCCGTCGCAAACTTCACGACCGCGCGGCGGCCATCTGTCTCCACATCCTCACGCAGCGTTGTGACCTCAAAGCCCCGGTGATCGCTGACTGCTGTCACCGTGCCGTGGTCAATGCCGGTCGGAACAGCCTTGAGACCGGCGCTTCGCAAGGCTTCCATGGCCTGCGGCGGGTGAAGCGTTGTTGACAGATCAATGTCAGCGACCGGCTCTTCAAGAAGTGTGTTGCGCACCGCACCGCCATTGACCCTCACCACACCACCAGCGGCCTCTAGCGCATCGAAGACCGCCGCCAATGCAGCATCCTGCAGCCAATCCGGCGAAACCCGAACCCCATTCACACGTAGAGGCTTTCATACATCAGCCGGATGATCCCGGCGGTGACGCCCCAAATGTAACGGTCGCCATAGGGCATGGTGTAAAACGACCGGAACTTGCCATACCACTCACGGCTTTCGACGCGATGATTTTGCGGATCGACCAGAAATGGCAGCGGCACGAAGAATATCTCCTCCACCTCGTCCGGATTTGGCACCAGCCGCACTTCTTTTGGGATCGTCGCCAACACCGGCACGATGCGAAAGCCAGAACCGGAGTAGTAATGTGGCAAGCGACCGATCACGTTGATCGCGCGCCGATCGATGCCGGTCTCTTCTTCGCATTCGCGCCGGGCGGCGTCCTCGACTGACGCGTCTTCCGCATCGACACGACCGCCTGGAAAGGCAATCTGGCCAGAATGCGTGCGCAGCGCTTCGGTGCGCTGGGTTAAAAGGACATGCGCAACGCCATCGCGCGCCTGCACGCCCACAAGCACGGCGGCATCCTTCTTCGCGTTGGCCTTTATGGCGTCTGCAACATCGGGGTTGATGGCAAAGTCGCCGCTGATACGCGCCTCATCAAGCACATAGTGTTCGACGCGTGCCGCAAAATCGACCAGAGGATCGCCATGGGCTGCCAGTGCTTCCATCAGCCGATGGCCGCTTCCAGCTGTGCGCTTTCCATAACGGGAAACCAACGCCCGCTTGATCGCAGCGCGAAATAAGACGTCCCGTCGATCTCCGCGTGCTCACCCATATCCATCAATTCATGGGTGCAGGCCCGAGACAGCAACGCTTCCAGACGCCCACGTATGTAGACATAGGGCTTGACGCCCATGGTCTCTTTCTGCGTTTCAAACCGCAGCGGAAACGCAGGCGATGCGATGACCTCGTCGCCAACATTGGTCGTCATCGCGATCGCGGGGCCCTCAGACGCCATCACCCGATCAATGCGCACGACAACAAATGGCGCATCGACGACGCGGATGCCGACCTTTTCCACAGGTGTGACGAGATATGTCTTGCCGTCATCATCCTTGCGCAAAACCGAGGCGAAGAGTTGCACGAGCGCCGGGCGGCCAATGGGCGTGCCGAGATAAAACCAGGTGCCATCGGCACGGATTTCCAAGTCGATATCGCCGCAAAAGGGCGGATCCCATTGTTCAACGGGCGCAGCACGGCTCTTTGAGCCACGTTTCGCGTCCGCGATCTGGGAGACCAACTTATTCAAGGCCGTACCGGCAGCGCTCATGCTTTGTTCCTTCTGCGGTCAAATTACTCAGCCTCGTCACGAAATAGTCACGCCGGGGCCACTTGTCAGCCCATTGCAGGCGGTTACTTTCGAAGTCTTCAAGTTCGGAAAGGGCATCTCATGAGCGTGCAGGCAAGACAGGAAACTCTGTCGGAAGAGGAAGTTGTCAAGCAGGCCGAGGCCGCGCTCAGCGATATCGCCAACATGAAGAGCCAAATCGGACGCGTCATCTTCGGCCAGGAGACCGTGGTTGAGCGGTCTATCGTCGCCATCCTGTCTGGCGGTCACGCGCTTCTGGTCGGCGTGCCGGGCCTTGCGAAAACAAAGCTCGTCGATACGCTGGGCACCGTGCTTGGCCTCAACAGTGGCCGCGTGCAATTCACGCCCGATCTGATGCCCGCGGATATTCTGGGCTCTGAAGTTCTCGAAGAAGATGCGAAAGGCAAACGCTCTTTCCGGTTCATCGAAGGGCCAATCTTTGCGCAGCTTTTGATGGCCGACGAAATTAACCGTGCCAGCCCGCGCACACAGTCCGCATTGCTGCAGGCCATGCAGGAATATCACGTCACGGTAGCGGGCAAGCACCATGATCTGCCGGCCCCCTTCCACGTGCTCGCCACGCAAAACCCATTGGAGCAGGAAGGCACCTATCCCCTGCCAGAGGCACAGCTCGACCGCTTTCTCATGCAGGTTGACATCGATTACCCGACCATGGACGCCGAACGCCGCATCCTGTTGGAAACGACCGGTGTGGACGACGCAAAGGCCGAGCCGGTCATCACGGCGGCCCGCCTGCAAGGCCTCCAAAAACTTGTGCGCCAAATGCCGGTACCGGAAACCGTGGTCAACGCGATCCTTGAGCTTGTCCGTGCCGCGCGTCCCGGAAATGGGATTGATACCACCGACGCCAATGTTGCCTGGGGTCCCGGCCCGCGCGCCAGCCAGGCGCTCATGCTCTGCGCGCGCGCCCGCGCACTCTATGACGGACGCTTTGCGCCGTCTGTCGATGACGTGCACGAACTTGCACAGCCCGTCCTGCAACACCGTATGGCGCTTACCTTTGCTGCTCGCGCCGAGGGCGTTGCGGTTGGCGATGTGATCGCCGACCTCAGAAAGGTGATCGGGTAAGCGCGCATGGCACCCATCGGCGCGGCTTCTGCCCCCATACCCCGCACCGAGGCGCTGCACCGCGCCCGACACCGTGCGTCGCTTGTTCCGGAGTTGCTGGTTGAAGCACGCAAGCTGGTTAACACCGTGATCGCCGGTTGGCATGGCCGCAAGAAGCGCGGCGTCGGTGAAAATTTCTGGCAATACCGACCGTATCGCGAAGGCGAACATTTGGCCCGCATCGATTGGCGACGTTCGGCCCGTGATGATCAGACCTATGTTCGCGACATGGAATGGGAGGCCGCACATACGGTTTGGGTCTGGTGTGACCTCGGCCCGTCAATGCTGTTCCAGTCCAAGGGTTCGCGCACATCCAAGGAGTACCGCGCCCTTGTGGTGACACTCGCACTTGCCGAATTGCTCGGTCGCAGTGGCGAGCGCATTGGCTTCCCGGGCCTCATGCGCCCGGCATCCGCGCGCAATGCCGCCGAACGGCTGGCTGCAACGATCACCAATGCGCCGCCAAACATGTTAACGAGCACCCCACAATTGCAGGGCGTGCAGCGTCACAGCGAAGTCATTCTCATCAGCGATTTCCTGACACCAGACGTCAACTACCAGGAGCTGATTGCCGATATCGGCCATCGCGGCGCGCGGCTTCACCTTGTCGAGGTCGTTGATCCGGCCGAGGAAGACTTTCCCTATGAAGGCCGCACGGAGTTTCGCGATCCCGTCACCGGCGAGCGGCTGACCGTCGGCCGAGCCCAGGATTGGTTGAGCGATTATCGTAACATCTACAACGCGCGCCGCGATGATCTGGCGCGCAGTTGCCGCAATCAGGGTGGCAGCTACACAGTCAGCCGGACGGACAAATTGGCGTCAGAAACTCTGGTTCATCTGCACGGCTATTTGACTGGCAACCCGGCACCTGTGCGCCAGCGGAGTGCTGCAGGATGATCGGTTTTGGCATTCCGGCGGTCCTGTTTGCGCTTCTGGCACTGCCTGCAATCTACTGGCTTTTGCGCCTAACGCCGCCCCGACCTGAGACGGAAGTGTTTCCACCACTCGCCATATTGCTCCGCCTGCAAAAGAAAGACGAAACGCCCGCCAAGAGCCCCTGGTGGCTGACCCTGTTGCGGATCGCGATGGCCGGGTTCGTCATCGTGGCGCTGGCGCGTCCGCTTTTGAACCCGCAGGTCGCCATCGCAACCGGATCAGGCACGCTGCTGATCGCCATCGACAATGATTGGGCATCCGGAGGCGATTGGGAGGCCCGCATCCGCACGGCGGAAGCCATGCTCGATCAGGCAGCCGACAGCAACCAACCCGTCGCGTTGATCGCAACGGTGGCCTCAGCAACCTCCACAGCCGAAGTTACCGATGCGGCCACGGCTGCCGAAACCTTGCGGTCCATGACGCCGGTCGCTGCCCGCGCAGACCGCGGCGCGGCAATTTCACGGCTGACCGGTGCATTGCCTGAGGACACGGGCAACGCAGCGCTGGTTTTGATCGGCCCCGCCTTTGCATCGATCAATGACCCAACCATCGCACTTGATGATCGCGTTGGTTCGCTGGTGCTTTTCGCCAATGATGCGCCTGACACGACCGTCCTGACCGGCGTCGAAAACGCGACCGACGGCCTGAATGTCTCCTTTGTGCAGTTTGGTCCAGCGGCGCCCGTCACGCTCATCGCAAGCGATGTGCAAGGCCGACCGCTCGCCGAAACACAAGCCGTCGCATCCACACAGGACGAGCCCGGAACCGCAACCTTCGACATACCATTTGAGTTGCGCAACGATGTGGCCACCATCCGTGTCTCTGGCCAGCCGCAGGCGGGGGCCGTTTACTTGCTCGATGACAGCAATCGCCGCCGCCGTGTCGCACTGCTGACAGGCATAGCCGGTGACGAAGCGCAGCCGCTCTTGTCCCCGCTGTTTTACATTGAGCGGGCACTATCGCCATTCGCCGACATCATCGAAGCGCGCACCGGTGATTTGACCGTCGATATTCCGGAGATCGTCAACCAAGGTGTCGCGGTCATCGTGCTCGCCGATATCGGTGTCCTGCCAAACGCCGTGCGCGATGATCTTGACCGTTGGCTTGACGCAGGCGGAACATTGGTCCGCTTTGCAGGCCCACGCCTGGCCGCCACCACCGATGAAGACCCCTATCTGCCGGT
>JBCBHR010000179.1:0-4953 GCA_038525365.1 Pseudomonadota bacterium
CAACACAGGCACAACCACCGAGCTGAACGTTGCCGACTACTTCCGTGCCAACAACATGGAATATGAGCTCGTTGCATTTGAAAAAGCCGACGAAGTTGTGGCTGCATACGATGCTGGCCGTTGCGACGTATACACGACTGACCAATCCGGCCTTTATGCACAGCGCCTCAAGCTGACAGATCCTGGCGAGCACAAGGTTCTGCCCGAAATCATCTCCAAAGAGCCACTCGGCCCGGTTGTTCGTCAGGGCGACGACCAGTTCTTCAACATCGTCAAGTGGGTGCACAACGCAACGCTAAACGCTGAAGAGCTCGGTGTGACCATGGCAAACGTGGAAGAGATGAAGGGTTCTGACAACCCGGCCATCAAGCGTCTGCTTGGTACCGAAGGTGAGTTTGGTGCGCAGCTCGGCCTCGAAGCTGACTGGGCAGCCAACGCGATTGCAGCTGTCGGCAACTACGGCGAAATGTTCGACCGCAATGTCGGCCCGGACACACCGCTGGCCATTTCGCGCGGCGTAAACGCGTTGTGGTCGCAAGGTGGCCTGCAGTACGCACCGCCGGTCCGCTAAACACCCTTTGAAACCCGGCGCATTCCCATGCGCCGGGTTTTTCATATCCGGACCAATTGCAGTGTGGTGTGCGGCTGAGACCGAAAAAACCGGCCGCAGACCTCACTGGCAAGACCTTCCGCAACCAGACAAAGACAGGGACGATTGATGGCAGTCACCGATATGACGCCCGGCAACTCCCCAGATGCTGCAAGCGACGCACCGCCCAAGGTTGCGCTCCTCAACAACCCGACAGTCCGCTCCTATATCTTCCAGATCCTTTTGGCCGCGATCGTTGTGTTCGTGGTCTATCAAGGCGTGTCGAACATGAACGCAAACCTGCAAGCCGCAGGCGTCGCGTCGGGCTTCGGCTTCCTGCAAAATGAAGCTGGATTCAGCATTTCGCAGTCGCTGATCAACTATGATCAAGGCACCTCGACTTACGGTCGCGTGTTTATTGTCGGGGTTTTGAACACGCTCGTCGTTGCCTTTTTCGGCATCATATTCGCGACCGTGCTCGGCTTCCTTATGGGCATTGCGCGGCTTTCCAACAACTGGATCGTGAGCCGCCTTGCGACCGGCTATGTGGAGTTTATGCGCAACATCCCGTTGCTACTGCAGATCTTCATCTGGTATTTCGGCGTGCTGCGGTTGCTCCCGCAACCGCGCCAAGGTTTCGACTTTGGCTTTCTTGGCCTCCTGAATAACCGTGGCTATTTCGCGCCGAAGCCCGTTTGGGGCGATGGGTCGCAATTTATTCTCTATGCGCTCATCCTCGGTATCATCGGCGCAGTGGTTGTCAGCCGATGGGCGCACAAGCGCCAGATGGACACCGGTCAAATCTTCCCGGCCTTTTGGACCGGCGTCGGTTTGGTAGTCGGCTTGCCGTTGTTGGTGTTTCTGGCGCTTGGCGCGCCGTTGACATGGGATATCCCGGCCATGGGAGGCTTCCGCCCGAGCGGCGGTATGACCATTGTGCCAGAGTTCATTGCGCTACTCGTGGCGTTGTCCACCTACACAGCCGCCTTTATTGCAGAGATTGTGCGGGCGGGTATTTTGGGTGTCTACAAGGGCCAAACGGAAGCGTCACACGCACTTGGGCTGCGCCAAGGCCAAAACCTTCGCCTTGTGGTCATCCCGCAGGCGCTGCGCATCATCATTCCGCCGCTGACATCGCAATATCTGAACCTGACCAAGAACTCGTCTCTAGCCGTCGCTATCGCTTATCCGGAGTTGACGTCGGTTTTCGCGGGCACGGCGCTTAATCAGACGGGGCAAGCGGTGGAGATCGTGACCATGACGATGCTCACATATCTGACGTTCTCTCTGCTGACCTCGGCGTTCATGAATTGGTACAACAACCGCGTTGCGCTGGTGGAGAGGTAAGCCATGGATGATCCTCACAACACCGCGTACCCCGAAAACGTTGGGCCGGGCAGCGCATTCGTTCGCGGCGAGATGCTGTCTGAGATGCCAGCACCGATCAGCACGTCGGGGCCGATTGGCTGGATACGCACCAATTTGTTCCCCAACGTTCCGCAGGCTATCCTGACACTGGTCTGCCTCTACGTCCTGTACGTGATTATACCGCCGATTGTGCAGTTCCTGTTTGTCAATGCGCAATTCTCCGGCACCGACCGTGCGGCGTGCGCGACCGAAGTGCAGGGCGGCACCCAACCCGAAGGTTGGTTCGGCGCCTGCTGGGCCTATGTCGGTGCATATGCCAACCAGTTTATCTACGGCCGCTATCCCGATGAGGAGCAGTGGCGGGTCAACATCACCGGGCTTTTGTTCTTTGGCGGCTTGATCCCGCTTCTGATCCCGGACGCTCCGTACAAGCGCGAAAACCTCGTTTTCATACTGCTGATCTTCCCGATTGTAGCGCTCGTCTTGCTCACTGGCGGCCATTTCGACACGCTTGGCTTGATCATCCCGACGATCATTCTGTCCGCAATTGCATGCGGGGTCGTGTTCTTCATTGCCCGTGGTTCAGGCTCCGATCCGAAACCCGGCATGATCACCGCCGCATCAGTTTTTGCCGGGATTATTGTCGTTCTTGCGTTGCTGAGCATCGACTTTGGCTTGGCCGAGGTTGAGACCGAGGTGTGGGGCGGGCTTTTGGTGACGCTGGTGATTGCGGTCACCGGCATCGCAGCATCACTGCCCATCGGTATTCTGCTGGCGCTCGGCCGTCGTTCGGACATGCCGATTGTGAAGTTCTTCTGTGTGGTCTTCATCGAGTTTTGGCGCGGCGTGCCGCTCATCACCGTGCTCTTCATGTCCTCTGTGATGCTGCCATTGTTCCTTCCCGAGGGTGTTACCTTCGACAAGTTGCTGCGCGCACTGATCGGCGTTGCACTGTTCTCGTCGGCCTACATGGCGGAGGTTGTGCGTGGTGGCCTGCAGGCGCTGCCGAAGGGTCAGTATGAGGGCGCAATGGCGCTCGGGCTCGGCTGGGGGCAGATGATGCGCATGATCATCCTGCCGCAGGCATTGAAGCTCGTCATTCCCGGCATCGTGAACACGTTCATCGGCCTGTTCAAAGACACCACGCTGGTGCTGATCATCGGTCTTTTCGACTTCCTGGGTCAGATCCAATCGTCATTCACCGACCCCACTTGGGCGTCGCCCGTTCAGTCGCTGACCGGCTATTTCTTCGCCGCCATCGTCTATTTCTTCTTTTGCTATGCCATGTCGCGCTACTCCATGTTCATGGAGCGGAGACTGGATACCGGACATAGGAGCTGAGAGCACAAACCATGAGTGAAGCGCACGATATTGATCGCTCGAAAATGCAGGTGTCCGACACGGACGTCGCCGTCGAAATTGACGACATGCACAAATGGTATGGAGACTTCCATGTGCTGCGCGACATCAATCTAAAGGTCATGCGCGGGGAGCGTATCGTCATTGCGGGGCCGTCAGGCTCCGGTAAATCAACGATGATCCGCTGCATCAACCGGCTGGAAGAGCACCAGAAGGGCAAGATCGTCGTGGACGGCATCGAGCTGACAAACGATCTGAAGAAGATTGACGAAGTGCGCCGCGAAGTCGGAATGGTGTTCCAGCACTTCAATCTGTTTCCGCATTTGACCATCCTCGAAAACTGCACGCTTGCCCCGATTTGGGTGCGCAAGATGCCGAAAAAGGAAGCCGAGGAGCGCGCAATGCATTTCCTTGAGCGCGTTAAAATCCCGGAGCAAGCAAACAAATACCCGGGCCAACTTTCAGGTGGCCAGCAGCAGCGTGTGGCGATTGCCCGTTCGCTATGCATGAACCCGCGCATCATGCTGTTTGATGAGCCAACATCGGCTCTTGATCCGGAGATGATCAAGGAAGTGCTCGACACCATGGTCGGCCTCGCTGAAGAGGGCATGACGATGCTGTGCGTCACGCACGAGATGGGCTTTGCCCGTCAGGTCGCAAACCGTGTGATCTTCATGGATCAAGGGCAGATTGTCGAGCAAAACGAACCTGATGCGTTCTTTGACAATCCAAAGCATGAGCGCACGAAAGAGTTTCTCAGTCAGATCCTGCACTGATTGCAGCGTCGTGATATTCGGCAGGGCGGGCTGAAAGATCAGCCCGCTGACGCGGTGTCGTACCCAAATATCCAATCCAGTCGCGCCAATAGGCGTTCGGGGCCGACCCTTTTCATGACCATATTTCGCGCCACTGCCGCGACGCCTGCCAGATGATAAATGGTCCGATTGTTTCTGGCCGTAGCCGCGATCTTGTCGACGCGTGGTTTTCGCCGCATTTCCCATAGCTTGAGGTCGCGACCGGCTGCGATGTACTCGGCGATGGTCACCGCGTCCTCGATGGCGGACGCACCGCCCTGTGCCGCAAATGGCAACATTGCGTGTGCGGCATCGCCGATAAGGCCGATGCGCCCATTCAACCAGCTTTCCATTTGCGGGACCGCAAGCAGAGGCCACGCCATCCATTCGCTTATCTGCAGGATCTCGCGCAATTCAGGAGCCCAATCCGCATAGCCGTCCACCGGTTTCAATTTATCGGGCAGGATCGCGACGGCGTTGAGTTCGCGGCCAGCAGCAATCGGATAGGTCACGAGGTGTGAGTCCGGCGCGATGCACTATTTGGTTTCCGCGCTTGGAAAGGCGTCCGGTCGACGGTCCATTGCAAAAGTTGACCGCCATGCTGTTAATCCACATGGCTCCGCCATGACTTCAAACAGTTTGCGCCGGATGCTGGAGTGGACGCCGTCGGCACCAATCACCAGGTCAAATCGTTCATCGCCAACAAACGCACCGTCGCGCCCGTTGCGCACCGTGTCCACGTCAGCGGCCAATTGGATCGTAATCTTCGGTTCGTGCTCGCAGGCGTTGGCCAGCAATCGCTGCAGATCGGCCCGGTGGATCACATAATAGGGCGCGCCATAT
>JBCBHR010000180.1:0-4942 GCA_038525365.1 Pseudomonadota bacterium
GGATTTTGGCATTGATCAATGTGGTCTTTGGCTACTTTACCCTGCCCGAAAGCCTGCCGGAAGAACGCCGCCGCCCCGTTGCACCGTCGGACGCAAACCCTTTTGCATCGCTGTTGCGGGTTGCGAACTTCCCGGCCTTGCTCCCGCTGATGATCGGGCTCTTCATCACAGCGACCTCCCAGCGTGGTCTGGAGGCGGTGTGGGTTCTCTACACGGATTTCCGTTTTGGCTGGGGCATTCGCGAGGCGGCGTGGTCGCTTGGTTTTGTCGGCGTCTGCTACTTCATCGTCCAGGGCTTTTTGGTCGGACCGGTCGTCAAAGCGCTCGGCGAATGGCGCACCGTGATCTACGGTTTCGGCATTGGCAGCATCGCCTTCCTCCTCACCGGAATCGCAGACCGAGGCTGGATGATGTACCCGATGGTTATGCTGTATGCGCTCGGCAACGGCCTTGGCGTGCCCGCTCTGACGGCCATCTGCTCCAAAACCGTGGAGGAAGATCGCCAAGGGCAATTGCAGGGTGTGCTCCAATCGATCAACGCGGTCGCCGTGATCATCGGACCGGCCGCCGCATCGCTTCTGTTGTCGCATGTATCTTCGGCCAATCCGCTGTTTGATCTGCCCGGCGCGTGGTTTCTGCTGGGTGCCGTCACATGCGCCATTGCAAGCGCGCTCGCCATTCGCGCCAACAGCCGTCTGACGCTCAACACTTAGTTTTTTACCTAACTGTCTTGCGCTCGCTATTGCATCGTGATACTTAGGCGTATGCCTAACAATAGCGACACTCAATTGGATCAACTGTTCTCCGCCCTCGCCGACCCGACGCGCCGCGCCGTCGTGCAGATGCTCGCTGAAAAGAAACAGGCCAGCGTCTCCGAATTGCATGCGCCCCACGACATGGCCCTGCCCTCATTCACCCAGCACCTCAAAGTGCTGGAAAGCGCAGGCCTGATCTCGACGCGCAAAAAAGGCCGCGTGCGCATGGTCAACATCGAAGCGCAGCAGCTGACGAAGGCTCAGAAGTGGCTCGAGCGTCAGCGCAAAGTCTGGGAAGCTCGTTTTGATCGCCTCGATGCGCTGGTCACATCCTTGGAACAGTCTGAAAATCGGGAGCAAAAGTCATGACCAAACTCAAAGTCACCACCCCTACCGACACCACAATCCGCTTCGAGCGTACACTTGGTGCCTCACCTGATCGCGTTTTCCATGCGTTCACCGACGCTGACCTGATGGCGCAGTGGTACTCTGACCCGGCAAACCCGATCATATCCGTAGAGTCAGAGCCACGTGAAGGCGGGGCTTACAAAATGGTTTGGGACGGCAGCGATGGCGCGATGACGATGAGCGGGATCTACACACTCTTTGACCGTCCAAGTGCGCTCAAGTCGACCGAGCATTGGGACCCGGATTGGGCGGGCGGAAAAGTACTCAACGACATCGAGTTTCACTCCAGAGGCGATGGCACCAACATGATCCTCACAAGCACCTACGCATCCAAAGAAGCCCGCGACGGCGCGAAGGATGGTGCCGCGGAAGGCTTCGGCGCATGCCTTGATGCGATGGACGCATTGTTCGCTTCAGCGACAGCCTAATCAAACACCACCGAGCGGACGACCTGTTCGGCCAGCCGCTCGGCATCACCCGCACGCTCCACATAACGGCGTTCATAGAACAGAAGACCGTTCTCATTGTCCTTCGGCATCACCCCATAAATACGGATCGCCACATCACCGGCTTTCGGATCCCAATACGTCCCGCTCAACACGACTGACTCATAGCCCGGCAGTAGATAAAGGTTTACGCCTTCAAGTGACTTGTTGATGTAGCGGCTGGTCAGATCGGCAAAGACACGCGTGATAAACAGACGCGACATGATCTGGCGGCGCTCAGCCGGACGGCCAGCCGCGATTCGCAGCGGCGTCACGTCGAGCGTTTCATATTGCCCGTCCGCCAACGTCGAAAACGACACACGTGCATAAACGCCATCGACGCGATCCGGCAATTGCACATTAAAGACGGTGTCAGGGACCCTTGGCACCGACAGCGTGAAAGGCGACGGCACGGTGAGACCGAATCTTTGAGCAAACGCGTCATCGATCCGCACCATGTCGGTGTCAGCAACCGGGCGCACCTCGTCGCTTCGCAAATTTTCCGCGTTGGAAAAAGTTGTCGCTGACATTTTTCGATTCGCAGCCAAAGAGGGCGCGGACATGACCATGATCAGTGCCAGCGTCGCGACGCATAAGATGGCCAGGTCAGGCCACCTTGAGACCAAATGCCTTGTTTTCCGGTGTCGGCCGCGCGCGGGTCGTCCGAATATGGTGCACATCATCACTATTACCCTTTTTTAAGACTTATCCCCGCTATCCCGCAGCACTCACATACTACATGTTGTGTTGCGCCGGATTTGCCAGACCAGCCCTTGACCGGTCTATGCGAGTCGCTTTTTATGACTTTGCGATGACATCTAAAGTCGTATGGCTCACGGAGTTTCGAGCCAGCTTTCAGGTAAAGCGTTGAAATTTGAGCGTCCGTTGTTGTGCCGTTGCGCGCCACGGGCGGGGTCTATTTTGCCGAGTTTCGAGGGGAATTCAAACGACGCAAGCAACTGAAAAACGCGCTGTTAACTCTACATTTAGTGTTTGCGGGTCACAAAAACACAAGATACAGTGCCATTCTGCCGACAGCTTGAACAGGCGTGCGGCAGGGGCAATTACAAAATCGAGCGACGGAATTTCGGTCAACCGACCGAACATATTCGTCGAATGAGGGAGCCGGAGCCAGCTATCCAACGGATCGCGGCGATGGGGGTTTGTTGTGTGCATGCGGCGATGTGGTCGCACCTTGTGGACAACACTACATATGGGAAAGCAGAGGGAATATTATGCGCATTGAACGCCGTTTCACGAAAGAAGGTCAGTCAGCATTCGCGGAGATCGCGTTTCGCAAGGCGACGAGTGAAATCAAAAATCCGGACGGTTCCATCGTGTTCCGTTTGGAAAATATCGATGTGCCTAAGCAATTCAGTCAGGTCGCTGCAGACATCCTCGCGCAAAAGTATTTCCGCAAAGCTGGCGTACCCGCCGCTTTGAAAAAGGTCGAAGAAAACGACGTTCCCTCGTTCCTCTGGCGGTCCGTTGCAGACGAGGAAGCCCTTGCGAAATTGCCGGAAGATGAGCGCTATGGTTCCGAAAAAGACGGTCGCCAGGTATTCCACCGCCTCGCAGGCACATGGACATATTGGGGCTGGAAGGGCGGCTATTTCGATACAGAAGAAGACGCAAAGGCCTTCATGGATGAGCTGTCCTTCATGCTCGCCACACAGCGCGTCGCGCCAAACTCCCCGCAATGGTTCAACACCGGCCTGCATTGGGCCTATGGCATCGACGGCCCGGGCCAGGGCCACCATTATGTTGATCCGTTCACCGGCAAGCTGACGAAATCCAAATCTTCCTATGAGCATCCGCAGCCGCATGCCTGCTTCATTCAGGGTGTGGGCGATGACCTCGTCAACGAAGGCGGCATCATGGACCTCTGGGTCCGCGAAGCGCGCTTGTTCAAATATGGTTCTGGCACCGGCTCCAACTTCTCGCACCTGCGCGGTGAAGGCGAACAACTGTCCGGCGGCGGCAAGTCTTCCGGCCTAATGAGCTTCCTGAAAATCGGTGACCGCGCAGCCGGTGCCATCAAATCCGGCGGCACAACACGCCGCGCGGCGAAGATGGTTGTTGTCGACATCGACCACCCGGACATCGAAAACTACATCGACTGGAAGGTGAACGAGGAGCAGAAAGTTGCAGCCCTCGTTACCGGCTCAAAAGTCGTCGCCAAGCACATGGGCGCCATCATGAAGGCCGCCATCAACTGCGAAGGCGAAAACGACGATTGCTTCGACCCCAACAAGAACCCTGCCCTCAAGCGCGAAGTCAAGGCGGCGAAAAAGGCTTTGGTTCCAGAGAATTACATCCAGCGGGTGATTCAGTTTGCCAAGCAGGGTTACACCGATCTGGAATTCAAGACCTACGACACCGACTGGGATTCAGAAGCCTACCTCACAGTGGCAGGCCAGAACTCCAACAACTCGGTTTCGCTGAAAGATGACTTCCTACGCTCTGTTGAGGCCGACCTCGATTGGCACCTGATCAACCGCATCGACGGAAAGGTCAACAAGACTGTCAAAGCGCGCGATCTGTGGGAAAAGATCGGTTACGCAGCATGGGCCTCCGCCGATCCGGGTCTCCACTACAACACCACCATGAACGATTGGCACACCTGCCCGTCGGCTGGCCCCATCCGCGCGTCGAACCCATGCTCGGAATACATGTTCCTCGACGACACGGCGTGTAACCTCGCATCCATCAACCTGCTGCAATTTGCAGACAAGGAGACGCATAAATTCGACGTGCAGTCCTATGAGCACACCGTGCGCCTGTGGACGATCGTTTTGGAAGTCTCCGTCATGATGGCTCAGTTCCCGTCCAAGCAGATCGCGGAACTGTCCTACAAATACCGCACACTCGGCCTTGGCTATGCCAACATTGGCGGCTTCTTGATGTCATCTGGCATTCCCTACGACTCCGACGAAGGCCGAGCCATTTGCGGTGCGCTGACCGCGATCATGACGGGCGTGTCCTATGCAACGTCTGCTGAAATGGCAGGCGAGCTTGGCCCATTCCCGGGCTACAAGCCGAACGCCAAAAACATGCTCCGGGTCATGCGCAACCACCGCCGCGCAGCCTATGGCGAAACGACAGGCTATGAAGATCTCGCCGTCGATCCTGTCGCGCTCATTGCCGACGACTGCCCGGACCAGGAACTGATCACCCACGCCAAAGCCGCATGGGACGCAGCGCTCGCGCTTGGTGAAAAGAACGGCTACCGCAACGCGCAAGCAACAGTGATCGCGCCAACCGGCACAATTGGCCTCGTCATGGACTGTGACA
>JBCBHR010000181.1:0-4775 GCA_038525365.1 Pseudomonadota bacterium
TGTTATTGGCCATGATGTTGCCGCTGGCTTGAGCCGCTATGCAGTGCCCGGACGCGTCGTCCTGATCGGGGGCGGTGCGCAGGGTCCGCTATACGAGCAAGCGCTGCGTATGCATGGCCATGAGCCGGTGGTGCTTGATGGTGAGGCAGTGGCGATTGCCGGACTGACGGACGCCGCAACGAGCATCTGGCCGGGTATTATTTCGACGGCTGCGCCATCGTCGTCGCCAATGATCGTGGAGAGCACACATTTATGAGCGAGCAATTTGAAGCTTCCGCGCCGTGGCCAACCTTCAACCGGCCACTCGTCGCGATCCTGCGCGGCCTTGCACCCAATGATGCCGACGCCATCGGCGATGCGTTGGTTGAGGCTGGTTTCGAGGCCATCGAGGTGCCGCTCAATTCACCCGATCCGTTTCGCTCAATCGAACGCATGGCAAAGCGATTTGGCGACAAGGTGTTGGTCGGCGCCGGGACGGTTCTCACCGCCGGCGATGCCAATCGGCTGGCCGATGCCGGTGGGCGCTTGATGGTGTCGCCCAACATCGAAGACAGTGTCATGGAGGTCTGCCGCGCGCGCCAATTGGTGACCATGCCCGGCGTTTTCACGGCCACTGAAGCGCTCAAAGCGCTGCGCCTCGGCGCGTCCGGGCTGAAGTTTTTTCCCGCCAGTGCGCTCGGACCCGGCGGCATCAATGCGATCCGCGCGGTGCTCCCGCCGGATTGTGTGATCGGTGCGGTTGGAGGCGTGGGGCACGTTGATTTCGGCCGCTACCTTGAGGCAGGCGTCAGCGCGTTCGGGCTCGGCTCTTCGCTTTTCAAAGTTGGCCTTACCGCCGACGATGTCGCCAAACGCGCGGCCACCACAATCAGCGCCTATGACGAAGCGGTCGCAGCCCTGACATGACAGCGGCGACGACCAGAATTCTCTCCAACACACGCTGTCTGTTGGGGGAGGGGCCATTTTATTGCGAGCGGCGGAAAACGCTCTACTGGTTCGACATCCTCAACCGCCGCCGCCATGCTTATGATTTTGAGCGCAAGCTTGAGACCACGCAAAAACTCCCGGAAATGGCGAGCGCCATGGCAGTCGTGGATGATGAGCGCGACGTGATTTTTACGGAAAGTGGCCTCTGGCTTCGTGAGGTCTCAACCGGTTGCTGGACGCCACTTTGCGCCATCGAAGGCGATGATGATGCAACCCGCTCCAATGATGCCCGTGTCCATCCCTCCGGCGCATTTTGGCTTGGGATGATGGGCAAAAGCGCTGAGCCGGGCATGGGCTCGATCTACCATTATCGGGCGGGCACGCTGACCGAAATCTATGACGGCCTGACGATACCAAACGCAATCTGTTTTTCGCCCGATGGCACCACGGCCTACTTTACCGATACGCCAAGCCGGACGCTGATGCATGTGTCGCTCGATGCAGACACCGGTTTGCCAACCGCCGAGCCAGATGTGTATTTCCAGCAATCCGATGGCGAAACCGGTGGTATGGATGGCGCGATTTGCGACGGTGAAGGCCAGATCTGGAACGCGCGCTGGGGCGCGTCCTCGCTGGATCGCATTGCCCCAAACGGCACCCGCGTGGAGAGCATTGAACTGCCGTTGACCCAGCCATCGTGCCCGGCATTCATCGGCGATGGCCGCATCGCGGTGACGTCAGCATGGGAGAACATGGATGCTGAAACACGTGCCGCCGACCCGAACGCGGGCGCGACAATCATCGTTGAACTTCAACATCCGGTGCAGGCGCGGTTTGAACCGAAGCTTGCTATATAAGTCGATCATTACGCTTCGGGGAGGACATCGATGACGAAGCTGAAGCAAACGCTTGGCACGTGCTATTACCCCGAACACTGGCCGCGCCAACGCTGGGAGATCGATGCCGCACTGATGGTGGAGGCGGGCATCAGCCATGTGCGCATTGGCGAATTTGCATGGTCGCGGCTGGAGCCGAACCCCGGTGAATACGACTTTGACTGGCTCGATGATGCGTTCTCGGTTTTGCACAGTGTTGGCCTGCGCGTCGTGCTCGGCACGCCAACCGCAACGCCACCAAAATGGCTCGTGGACGACATGCCGGACATGGTGGCGCTCAATGCATATGGTCACCCGCGTGGCTTTGGCTCGCGTCGGCATTATTGCTTTTCCCATCAAGGCTACCGCGTTGAATGCGCGCGCATCACCGAAACTTTGGCCAAACGCTATGGCGATCATGCCGCGTTGGAGGCCTGGCAGACTGACAATGAATATGGCTGCCACGATACGATTTTGAGCTACTCGCACGCTGCCCGCGCGGGCTTCCGCGATTGGCTGGCACAGAAATACCAGTCGCCGGATGCGATGAACCGCGCTTGGGGCAACGTCTTCTGGTCGATGGAATATCGCAGCTTTGACGAAGTGGAGTTACCCAATTTAACCGTGACGGAACCAAACCCGGCACACGTGCTCGACTTCTACCGCTTCTCATCGGCTCAGGTCGTCAGCTTCAACAAGCTGCAAACGGACATCATCCGCAAACACTCTGCGGGGCGCGGCATCGGCCACAACTTCATGGGTAACTTCACCGATTTTGACCATTATGCTGTCAGCCGCGATCTCGACATTGCAACCTGGGATTCCTATCCGATTGGTTTTCTGGATCGCGACACGTCCTCGGAAGAAAACAAGAAGCGCTACCTTGGTGTTGGCGATCCCGATCTTCAGGCGTTTCACCATGATCTCTACCGCACTTGCGGCGACATGCGCGCCGGTGACGGCAATGGCCGCTGGTGGGTGATGGAGCAACAGCCGGGCCCGGTGAATTGGGCGCCCTACAATCCTGCGCCAAACAAGGGCGCGTTGCGTCTATGGGCATTTGAGGCTTTTGCCGCGGGTGCGGAAGTGGTGTCCTATTTCCGCTGGCGTCAGCCGTCTTTTGCGCAAGAGCAAATGCATGAAGCGCTATTGCTCCCCAATGGCGAAAAGAATGAAGGCTGGCATGTCTGCCAGAAGGTGACAGCGCAATTGGAGCAGCTTGACGCCCATGTGGAGCGAAAGCGCGCAGACATTGCGTTGGTCTTTGATTACGAAAGCCAATGGGCCTGGACTGTCCAGCCGCAAGGGGCAGACTTTTCACACCTTGAGACCGTAATGCGCTTTTATCGCAAGCTCCGTCAGGCGGGCGCAAATGTCGACATTGTTCCGCCAACGGCGGATGCGGTTGCCGATCGCAAGCTGGTGGTCGTCCCGGCATTGTTTGCAGGCGAGGCTTCATTCGTGGACGCACTTGCAAACTCTGATGCGACGGTCGTGCTTGGCCCGCGCACCGGCTCCAAAACACCGGACTTCCAGATCCATGGCGATCTGCCACCGGGTTCGTTCAAGGCGTTGATTGATGTCACCATTACGCGTGTGGAAAGTCGCCCGCCGATCTCACCGGTAGAGTGCGAGAACACAGCGAAATTGGAGGGTTGGCGGGAATTTCTGATGCCGGGCGATGGGGTGAAGACGCTCGTCAAAAGCCTCGATGGCCACCCTGCGCACGTCACCAATGGCCGGGTGCACTACATTGCCGGACGGCCGGGGCCGCGTATGGCCGATCAAATCGTGCGGCGCGCGATGCGTGAGGCAGGCATCGAGCCGATGGACCTGCCGCCTGATGTGCGCGTGCGCGACAACGGTTCGACGCGCTACATTTTCAACTACGGTCCTGACGCGGTCTACGTCTCTGAATTTGCCAATGGCGGCGAGGTGCTGATGGGAGACGCGGCACTCCCGCCATGCGGTGTTATGGCGGTGCGGCTTGCCGGGTGATGGCCGCTTGTCAGGCTTGGGCGGCTACGATACGCCACGGCCATGACAGTTTTGGCCATCGACACATGCGCAAACCTTTGCGCCGCCGCCCTGTTTGATCCCGTTGACGGCACAGTTCTTGCGACGATGACCGAAGACCTCGGGCGTGGCCATGCCGAGCGGCTGACATCGTTGGTGGGTGAAACGCTCGCGTCGGCTGCCATTGCGTTTTCCGATCTGTCCCGCATCATCGTCACCGTTGGTCCGGGCTCGTTCACCGGCATACGTGTCGGCGTCTCGGCTGCGCGCGGTTACGGCATGGCGCTTGGTGTCCCCGTTGATGGGATCACAAGCTTTGCCCTGCTCGCACATGGCGGCGCGGCCGCTGAAGGCACCGCGCTCGTCACTGTCGCGGGCGGTCGGGGACAGGTCTTCGCGCAGATGTTTGCGCAGCGCGAAGCGGTGGGAGATGCGATGGTTATCCAAGTCGGCGACAATGCATCGGCATCTCAAAGCGTTCCAACACTTCTCGGCAATGGCGCACCACTGATCGATCCCGGCGAAACATGCCGCCATGTGTTTCCAGATCGTGCAACGGGCGACATCGACGACGCGTTTCGTGCGTTCAAAGCTGGCTCTGTCGCCCCCGAACCCCTTTACCTGCGCGCTGCAGATGCCAAGCCTCAGACAGGCTTCGCTCTTCCGCGTGCGTCAGGGCCAAAGGTGGGGGCGTGATGGTCTGGCCATTTGCGCGCACTGCTGACGAAGCGCTCGTCGTGGAGAAGCTGGCCAACGATCATTTGCGCGCCGTTGCCGACATTCATGCCCAAACGTTCTCGCGCCCATGGACCGATGGCGAGATCGAAGACCTGATGCACACCCATTCCAACTGGGCCTTTGTTGCGCGATCCGCAGACCGGCCCGAACGCGTGGCGGGTTTTACCATGCTGCGTACGGCAGTCGACGAAGCCGAGATCCTGACCATCGCAGTCAAAC
>JBCBHR010000182.1:0-4759 GCA_038525365.1 Pseudomonadota bacterium
GTTTTCGACCGCACGCTGGACAAGGCCATCGCTGGAGCCGGGGTCGTCCACGCCCATGATGAAATTGTTCTCGTCGAAGGCAATTATCTGCTCCTCACGGAACCGCCTTGGAAAAACCTGCGACCGCTCTTCGACTTTACGATCACCATCGCGGCGCCGCTCGAAACGCTGAAAACTCGGCTCATCCAACGCTGGCTGGACAATGACCACAGCGAAACGGACGCCGAAGCGCGCGCCATGTCGAACGATATTCCAAACGCCAAACGCGTCATCGACAACGCGCTTGCCGCCGATCTGACGGTGCCCTGAAGAACGCGTCCCTGCTAATGAGAAAAGGGCCCGCACGTTAGAAACGTGCGAGCCCAATGATTTGAAACCTCGACTGTTTTAGCTTCCGATCTGCGCGCGGAAATGATCAACCACAGTGTCGGCGGCGCGGGTCACGTCTTCCGGGTTGTCGTAGAAATCAAACTGCGTGACCTCTTCGAGCATTTGCAGCATGGCCTCACCGGCATAGTCTGCCAAAAACGCATGGATACCCTGCGGAATGGCCGCAGCTTCGGAATGCACAATGGCCAAGGGCTTGTCGAGCGCCGCACCATTGTTAGCAGGATGGTAGGTCAGCCACCCTTCCCAGGAAGCGTTGTTCCACTGGTTGTCATACTCAGGGATCGCACCACGATCTGCTTCATAGTAGTAGCCGCCAAGCGGCATCAGCACACCTTCAGCGCCTTCCGGGCCTGCTGCCGGGATGATCTGGCCGCCTGCGGCTTCTGCCGCACGGCCCATCTCGATCAGGCCATTGACGCCTTCCTCACCGCCATAGACGGCAGCGACGATTTCTTCGTTTTGCAACCATGGCGCAACGAGGCCGACAGACTGGATCAGCGGATTGCCGGAAACCGCGTCAACCATATAGCCCGCCGACGCGCAGATGCCGAGACCGTTGATTTGTGTGGCGTCCACTTCGGGCAGCGTCGCCACAAAGTTGATAGCCGCGCGGATGTCGTCGGTCTTGGCAGCCGGGTCTTCCTTGAAGCGCACGTTCTGCGGCAGATCACCGGACTGGCCCCAGCCGCGGAAATCGAATGTGAAAGCGGCAAAGCCACGCTCAGCCATTTGCTCGGCATACTCGGCAGGCATCTGCTGCTGAACAGATGTCCATGCGCCAGTCACAACAACAGTCGGCAGCTTGTCGCCGTCTTCGTAGTTTGCAGGCAGATAAAGCGTCCCCGCCATCGTCGCGCCGTCATTTTCAAAGGTCACGGTGCGCGTTGTGATGTCAGCGGCCAAAGCGGTGGAAGCCATCAGGCCGGAAGCGATTGTAGTTGCGATAATCCTTTTCATGGGTCTTCTCCTCAATATGTTGGCACCGGAGGGGTTGGGGTTCGTGGGTTGTTTCGTCCCGGTGCGATGAGGGGACAATGCCAACAAAAAACCGCGCCTGAGAGCGCGGTTCTTGCTGGGGATTATGCGATTTTTGCTGTTTTGGGGGATTGGTGAATGGTGGGTATGCGGGACGAAGCGACCTCACCCGCTCAGCGTTTTAGATCGCGCAGAGTGCAGCCTTGTCGAATTGCGTCCATCGCTTCCGCTACACGCTTTGCTTCGGTTGGCGCTGTTTTGGCCGACGCCACGTGAAAGGTGAACATTCGCTTCTTACCGGCTGTTAGCGCGTCCCATTGGCGCGAGGCTTTGTCGTCCGATTGGATCGCGAGTTCCAAAGCAGGCGGTACATCGGCTCGATCCTGATCGTCGATACGGAACCGCATCTCCACAAGATCGCCAACATCCATGCCAGCGTGCTTTTTCACCTCCGGGGAAACGATAAAATAACGCCGACCATCTCCAACGGGCATCCACGCGCCGCGAACGGGTACATCGGCGATCTCGCCCTCTACACGCAAGCGCGGATACTTTTTGAAAGGTAGCACCACCTCAAAGCGTGTCGGCATGAACAGCACCTTGTAGGTAATGACTTTGCTCTTGCCGACGCCATGCTGATCGATCACGCCTTCAAAATCGTGTTCGAAGTAGCTCAAGCGGATGCCTTGGTGTGCTCAAACGGGTTCTCGCCTTCTGGCGGCCGACCAACAACTGTGCCTGTCGCGTCCTTGTGAGGCGGTTCGGAAAAAGCTTTGAGGCCCTGTAAGTCTTTTACATGCATCTTTCGTGTCCAATTCGAGAGACCGGCAAACTTCCAGATGATGTTGAACGGACGGGTCAGTTCGTTGACGAAATGCGCGTCAACGCGCGTTTGCTCTGGACCGATCGGTGTTAGCGCAAAGGTAAGACGCGGCTTATGTGGCGGACCGGGGCCAACCAAAGTCAGCGCCACTTCCTTGTTCTCTTTCAAAGCCACGACCTCCTGATAGCCGACGCGTTTGCCCTTTGTGAAGAAGGCCGTCATCGCGCCAACCGTTCCGTCCTCGCCTTCGACGGTGCAGGTTGATTTGGTCTCCTTCGGCCAGGCAGACCACCGCATGAGATGTTCCTGAAGGCGAATATCATCATAGACGTCTGCCACGGGTGCGTTAACGGTGATCGTTTCAGTGTAGGCGACACGCCCCGGCGCAACGAATGCCAACACAACGATAAGGGCGACTAGGCCGCACAAACCTGCCAAAACAATTTCCATTGATAACTCCATTCGCCACGCAGGCATTTGATTGTCGCAACCGTGTAGGTGTATTGTAAATCAAGTATCTTGATGATCAAGACAAAAATGGGAGAGTTTATGGTAATATCCGAGATAGCTAACGTGTCACCAAACGATCTAGTGGCTGCCTGTCGGCGGCTGTATGGCGCTATCGACAAGTTGGATGCGGAAGCTGCTGCACGGGTCGGCGTATCTCGCAACGATCTACGATGTTTGAACCTGCTGGAGAAAGGCCCGGCCAAGCCTACTCAGATTGGTACGGAGTTAGGTCTTACCAGTGGTTCGGTGACCGCACTCCTTGATCGTCTGGAAAAGGCCGAGTTGGTGGAACGCCGTCCTGACCATCGTGATCGGCGCGGAGTGATGATCCACCCCACTGAGTATCTGTTCGCCGTTCTCGGCCCGCTATACGCGGGCGTCGCTCGGCAGATTGCTAATGTTGGCAGCCAGTACGCTCCAACAGAGCTGCAGCTCGCGGTGAAACATCTCACCGACGCGTGCGAGGCATACGAGAATGCGGTCGCAGATGAGAAGCCATGAACGGCGAAAGAGGGCTCAAAGCTGCCATCCAAGTCCATCCTCACCATCCAATCTCACGCCCATCCCTGAAAAACCCGCCCGTCGGCGCACCGTCCCCCAACATAGCGGCCCACACCACGCCTTTCGCACCTTCCGGCACTGGCCTGCCGCCGCCGCCCATGTCTGTGTTGACCCATCCGGGGCAGACGGCGTTGACGATGATGTTGTCGCGGCGCAGTTCGTCGGCGAGTTTGAGGGTCAACGCGTTCAGCGCGGCTTTGGAGACGCCATAGCCTGCCTCGCCGCCAGCCATGTCTGACAGTGCGCCGGACATGGACGACACGTTGACGATTGTGCCGCCTTGCTCCCGTATCAGCGGCACAGCGGCAATCGCGACCATCCATGCGCCAAACAGGTTTGTGTCGAAGATGCGGCGTACGCGCGCCATATCGGCGGTCGAAGCGTTCTGGTCGGTGTCGTAGTCAACGCCTGCATTGTTGATGAGCACATCAAGCTGGCCGTGTTCCGCCTTGATGCGCGCGAATGCGGCGTCTACCGATGCCTGATCGGCGACATCCAATTGAATGGCCCGCGCGGTGCGCCCGATGCCTGCGGCCACCGCTTCGCCTTTTTGCAGGTCACGCGAACCGACATAGACCGTCATGGCGTGGTCTTGGGCCAATTGCCGGGCAACCTCACGACCAATGCCGCGATTGGCACCTGTTACGAGCGCGATCTTGTTGCCTGTCATTGCGCTTCCCTCACCCCTCCCGCCAAGCCTTCGGCGTCACACCCGTCACACGTTTGAAATGCTGCCCAAAGCGACTGAGATCATTATATCCCACCCGATAACACACCTCCGCCACCGTCAGTTCCGTCGTCTTCAACAGCACCTTCGCTTTGTCGATGCGCGCAGCGATAACGTATTGCAGGGGGCTTTTGGTGGTCGCTTTTTTGAAGCTGCGTGAGAAGTGATAGGCGCTCATGGCGGCGAGGTCTGCCATGGCGCCCATGGTCAGGTCTTGCGCCAAATTATCGTGGATGTACTCGACCACACGGCGCATGCGCACATCTTCGATCTGGCTGGCTTCGGGGCGGGTGGCGAGCATGCGGGTCAGTTGCGCGGCGAGCGCGCGGTGCATCGTCTCGTTGTAGAGCGTCCCGCCTTTCTGGAAGTCTTCCGCCGCCATCGCGAGGTTGTAGGTCAGCATGTCGAAGTCACCCGTCTTCGGCTCAATCGTGTCCGGTCGGTCCATGCCGACTTCGCGCAGGACGGACGGCTCGACCTCCACCATCATGACTTCAAGCGGCTCGTCGAACTCGCACATGCCCGTGGCGCCAGACGGCATGATCCAGCCCTGATGGGCTTTCAGCGGCAGGGGCTTTGATTCGCCCTCGCCAAAGGACAGCCTATGCGTTGGCTGGTCATTGAGAAAGACGCCAAGCGTCAGCCGCTCCAGATTGAACGGCCCGCCACCAGCGGGGATGATTGACTTTTGCGCGCGAAGTCCGGGCATGGCTCAAAACTGGCGCTGACCACGCGGCGGTCAAGCAGGAGTTCTACCGGTTCTTGCCCGGCAC
>JBCBHR010000183.1:0-4756 GCA_038525365.1 Pseudomonadota bacterium
GTCATCGCGATCCCGGGCGATCTGCTCGGTATCGAGACAATTTCGGGCACGATGGAGCATGCGGGCATCAACGCCATGCTGCATAAGATGGTCACCTGCGAGATCGCGGCGAACGTGAAAGCGGTTCCGGATATGGACGCGCTTTCGTATCTGAAACTCATTGCTGCCCGCTTTTCGAATGCGGAGATCATCGACACCACACGGCGCGTCGCGTTTGATGGCTCCAGCCGTCAGCCGGGCTTCATTGTGCCCTCAATCCGGGATGCGCTTGCCAACGGTCAACCAATCGACGGTTTGGCGCTGCTGAGCGCGCTTTGGGCACGCTATTGCCTTGGCGCCCGCGAAGATGGGTCCAAGATCGAGCCGAATGACCCCAACTGGGATGGGCTCCAACGTGTTGCAAAGGCCGCGCTCAACGAACCAGCCGCCTGGCTCGGCATGCGTCAATACTATGGCGACCTTGGTGGCAACACGGTTTTTTCCGGTGCCTTTGCGCGCTGGCACAATATGATCATGGGTGATGGTGTCGAAGCTGCATTGTCAGCCTATGCTAACGAAGATTAGCAACAAATCACTTTGCAAATGCGCGCAAGTCGAATGCGGGATCGGCCGCCATAAACGGGGTGAGCGTTTTGCCGTCGGCAAGCACTTTGCGGCACATCATATACGTCGCGCCATCGTTCAGGCAGTCTGCCGCCAGGAAATCGTCACCGCGAAAATAGAAATGAGAGACGCTTCCTTCTCGTTTGCCGCGCCGGGTAACGACGGTGTCATAGCCTCGGTTCAGGCCCGCAATTTGCAGTTTCGTGTCGTATTGGTCTGACCAGAACCACGGCTCTGGCGTGTAGGTGGTGTGGTCTCCGGCGATGTTGGCGGCAACGACTGCCGCCTGATCATGGGCGTTTTGCACACTTTCCAGTCGCGTTGGCATGTTTTGGTAGGGCAAAACCGTGCAATCGCCGCACGCATAAATGTCTTCGTCGCTGGTGCGCCCGTGTTCATCCACCGTGATGCCAACCGCCACATCGAGCCCGGCAGCCAGAGCCAACTGCGTGTTCGGCGTCACTCCGATGCCGACGACGACAAGATCACACGCAACGTGCGTACCATCGTCCAGCGCCACCGCATGGGCCATCCCGTTTCCATCGGCTTCAATACCAACGATCTGGGTGTCTTCTCGAATGATGACCCCATGGCTTCGGTGAAGCGTGCGGAAAACATCCGCCGTTTCGCGGCACGCCACGCGTTGCAAAATGCGCGGCGCCGCTTCGATGACGGTCACGTTCAAACCGGCTTTCGACGCTTCAGCCGCTGCCTCCAGGCCGATGTACCCGCCGCCGATGATGACCATTGACTGGCCGGGCTTCATGACATGTTTCAGCGCATCGGCATCGGCGATGTCGCGCATGACATGAACATTGGGAAGGTTGCCGCCCACTTCAGCAGGCAAATGCCGCGCGGAAGCGCCTGTCGCCAACACGAGCGCGTCATAGTCCAGACGGTCGCCCGCATCCGCCACAACCTGTTTCACTGCCCGGTCAATCGATGTCGCCGCCGTCGAGAGTTTCAGGCCGATTGCATTGTCTTTATACCATTCAACAGGCCGCAAATGCAGCCGCTCAAGCGAAACGGCGCCCGACATGTAGCCTTTCGATAGAGGCGGCCGCTGATAGGGCAGTTCTGCCTCAGCCGACACCATCGTCACTCGACCATCAAAACCCTGCTTGCGCAAATTGTCCGCGCAAGCCACGGCAGCATGGCTCCCACCGATTATGATGACAGACTTTGACATTGCTCCCCCGAATACAAAAAAGCGGCACACCCGTACCGCTTGTTTGCATCAATTGCAGCTTAATTTCGAGGCTATGGCACTAACCGTGTGCAACGCCTTCGCCGACGAAAGCCTTTTCGACCACATAGTGGCCGGGCTTTGAATTGGCGCCTTCTTCCATATTTGCCGCTTCGCACAGTTCCGCGATCTCGACGTTCAGACCCATGGAGCCGCAGATCATCACGCGGTCTTCCTCGGGGGTCCAAGCAGGCACACCAAGCGTTTCAAACAACTCGCCGGTCCGGATTTTGTCGGTCACCCGGCCAGTGTTCTTGAAATCTTCCCGTGTGGCGGTCGGATAATACATCAACTTGCCATCAACCATTTCGCCGATCAGCGGATCATTGACGAGGTTATCGATAAGCTCTTGGCTATAGGTCAACTCGGCCACCTCGCGGCAGGTATGCGCCAGGATCACCTGGTCAAATTTCTCATAGACCTCCGGATCGCGCACCAGCGATGCAAATGGCGCAATGCCAGTACCGGTCGCCAGCATCCAAAGGCGTTTGCCTGGAAGGAGCGCGTCGACGACAAGTGTGCCGACGGGCTTGGTTTTCAGAATCACCTGATCGCCGACTTCAATCTTTTGGAGCTTCGATGTCAGGGGGCCATCCGGCACTTTGATGGAATAGAACTCAACTTCCTCATCCCAAGACGGGGATGCGATAGAGTAAGCGCGCAGGATCGGCCGACCATTGTCGCCTGGTAGGCCGATCATCACAAACTCGCCGGAACGGAACCTCAGGCTTTGCGGCCGCGTGACGCGGAACGAAAACAGCCGATCGGTGTAGTGGCGCACATGCGTGACGGTCTGGCCGTCGGGAAGTGCTGCGCCATCGGCTGCGGAGCCCGCAACCGGTGTCATATCATTCATGCTCATAAGCCTTGTTTAGGCGACTTTGCCTGCCTGTTGAAGCCGCATTTGGTATGTCTCGTTGTCGCCGGGCACATGCGCCAGCCACTGGGCCTCCGGCTGGCGTTTAGCCAGTTCCTTGGTGATCACAACTTCATCGAAACCGGCGCGTCGGGCATTGGGGTACTGGTCGGCGATCAGGTGACCGCGCGCCTGCAGTCGCTTGTCAAAACCCAGACGGCGCAATTCGGTCGCCAACGAAAACCCACGCCCGTCCGCAAAGGACGGAAAGGTGATGGCGATCAGCTCCAAACGCTCGAAATGCGGCGCGATGTCCTTGGCCGGAACATCGTTTGCAACGAGCAGAGCCTGCGCCATGTCGTCGGCCAGAAGCGCATCAAGCCCTTCTTCCATCACGAGCTTTGTGAGTTCGGAAAATCCGTCATCGGTGATGCGGACATAGTCATCATGGGTCAGTGTCTCAGTCATGGGTTGCGGCTCCCGCGGTTGGAACTTCGCTTGCAGAGGCTATGCCGCCGGATCAATGAGATCCGGCGTTTTTAAGGATATCCTTGGTCGGTTGAACCTGTTTGAGGCAGATCAAGCGCGTTGCCGGTTTCATGCAGCGCGGGCGCTTTGCTCCTCGGGATAAATCGCTGCCTTGAATGGCTCGGCGCCGACACGGCGATAGGCTTGAAGGAACGTTTCATCCTCACCCGAACGCAGCCCGAGATAGGTCTGGATGATCGTCTCGATGGCTGGGATCAGGTCTTCAGCCCCAAAGCCGGGGCCGGTGCGCTCGCCGATTGTTGCAGTTTCCGTACCGTCGCCACCAAGCGTGATCTGGTAGTTCTCGACGCCAGCTTTATCCAACCCAAGAATGCCGATGTGGCCCACATGGTGGTGACCACATGCGTTGATGCAGCCAGAGATCTTGATCTTCAGTGGGCCGATCTCTTTTTCCAGTTTCAGTTCGTCGAAACGCTCCGAAATCTCCTGCGCGATTGGGATGGAGCGGGCCGTGGCGAGCGCGCAATAGTCCATGCCGGGGCAGGCGATGATGTCGGAGAGCAGGCCGATATTGGCGGTCGCCAAACCCATCTTTTTCAATTCTGCATGAACCGCGGGAATGTCTGCCTTACGCACATGTGGCAGGATGACATTCTGCTCATGGCTGATGCGCAATTCGTCATGGGCATAGCGCTCGGCAATGTCGGCCAGCGCACGCATCTGCTCAGAGGTCGCATCACCCGGCGTGCCACCGACTGGTTTGAGCGACACCGAGACGATGCCATAGGCCTCATTACGGTGTTCGGCCACGTTGGTCTCAACGAACGAAGCAAAGACCGGATCCGTCGCCAGTGCGCGTTCATAGGCAAGCGTCTGCGTATCGTCGAATACCGGCGGCGCAAAGGCGGCTTCTAGCCTGTCGAGCAAACCCTCCGGCGCGCCTTTGAACTTGGTCTTTTGCTCGATGAATGCCGCTTCAATCATCGCCTTGATCTCTTCGGTGCCCGTCTCGTGCACGAGGATCTTGATGCGCGCCTTATACTTGTTGTCTCGACGGCCATTGAGATTGTAGACGCGCAGGATCGCTTCCAGATACGGCAACAAATCGGCTTTCGGCAGGAATTCACGAACCGTCTTGCCAATCATGGGCGTCCGACCAAGACCGCCACCGACGATCACTTCATAGCCGGGTTGGCCCGCCTCATTGCGCACCATGCGAAGCCCTATGTCATGCGCGCGCGTCACTGCACGGTCGTTCGGTGAACCGGTGATCGCGATCTTGAACTTGCGCGGCAGGAACTCGAATTCCGGGTGGTCTGTCGACCATTGGCGCAGCAATTCCGCGGTCGGGCGCGGGTCTTCGATTTCATCGGCAGCAGCACCAGCAAAATGGTCTGCGGTGACATTTCGGATACAATTTCCAGATGTCTGGATCGCATGCATGCCAACGTCAGCCAACGCATCGAGCATATCGCCCACATCTTTCAGCTTCGGCCAGTTGAATTGGATGTTCTGGCGCGTGGTGAAGTGGCCATAACCCTTGTCCCAGCGCTCGGCGATAT
>JBCBHR010000184.1:0-4676 GCA_038525365.1 Pseudomonadota bacterium
CGCATGGACTTTTCTTCCAGCTGTCGGAGGCCCTGCTCGCTGCCGGAACGGATGTAGCGGTCGAACGCTGATTTGTGCATCAACGTTGAGCGTGTGGTAGTGCGGTGGCCGCCATGGGCCGGGCGCACGGATTTCTCAACGATGTTGTCGAGAACGCGCTTCTGCTCATCGACGGCTGCGTTGATGGCGTCAACCTTGGCGCTTGTGATGGGGTCCTCGCCGAGTTGCGTTTCAAGTTCGCGCAGGCGTTCGTCATTAGCCTGCTTTAACGCGTCAAAGGCGCGCATGAAGTCGTCGAATGCTTCGGCAACATCTTGGGCCTGGCTGGCCGGAACCGCCGCAGTTGAAGCGGCGGCTGAGGCCATAGCTTTCCTGTTCGGCGCCTTCGCGGACGCCGTCTTGTGAGTGTGCATTTTCATGTCCTTTTTCGTGTCAGGTGCGCATCGACTGCGTGGCGCGCTGGATCATGTTCAACAGCATGCCATCGGCGGGTCGATGGTCGATAACCCGGTCACCTGCATCACGCTCGGCTCCGGTTTGGAGTGCGCCAAAACCCTTGGAAATGATGGTGCGGGCTTGGCTTCGGCTGAACCCGGCATCCCGCACGAGCCAGCGTTCAAACGACCGGCGCGTCGGCAGCCGGTCATATGATTTCACATCCGATACGCGCGCTTGCGGCAGCATCGGAAAGGTAACGATGGAGATTTCCCAGAGGTCAGCCTCGGTGATCGTGCGTGTGTCAGTTTTCTGATCGGAATGGGCTTTAACCGTCTTGAAGCCGATTGAGAGACCGTCCAACGCCCCACAACGGATCAGCGACAGGACTTCGCGACCACGGGCCACATTGATGTCGATCTTGCCGGTGACGGCCAGACCACGCTCATCTTCTTCGATGGCGATCCAGCTGCCAATCGGCTCGTCGGGATCATGCTGGAAGAGCATCCGCACACCAGACGCGCCCTTGTCCGCAAGCGTCTTCTGAAACGCACCGCGCGCAACCGCTTCGCCGGAGAGGTCCGTTACGCCAAACAGGCTCGCATATCCGGAGATCGCACCTTCGTCGCCGATGACAGCCATTTCGGCCTCGGCGTATTTGCATTGTAGCGTCATGATTGCGCCTCCGTATCGTTGTCGCCTTCGTCCTTGTCGTCGCTCTCGGCTTTGCGCTTTTCGTGCTTGGCATCGGGGTCAATCTGCGCCAGGCGCAAAAGCAGGCCCATCACCCACCACAGGGCAAGCGACGCGACGCCGGACCCCATCAGAACGGTCTCGCCCTCGCTCAACAGGCTTTCAATCCCAAGGTCATGGGCGAGCGTGACACCGACCGTCGTGCCGAAGACCAAGCCGCCAGCGAGGCCCGTAAAGAAGCGAAGCGCCGCTTCACGCCGCCCCTGCGGGAACACGTAAGCAAGCGAGATCGCAGAGCCGATGACGGCACCGCCGATCTTTGCGGCAAGCAGGCTTGCCGCCGCAGCTGTTTGGTCATGCATTGATTGAAACATCCGTTCCTTCCGGTTGCGGCGAATAACCGACGGCTTGCCGCTTTTCACCGTTGGTGAGGAAGTCGGATCGACCGACACGCTCCCACAAACTGTCGCGCTCGGCGGCGAGGCCTTCGATCTGATCGGTGTCCACATCAAGACGCAGGTCGCCGCCATTGGTCGGCGCGAGCCAATTGGAAAACGCGTCGGCAAGCCGCCGTAAAAGCGGTAGCACGGTCAACCTGTAGAAGGCCCGCTGCGCTTCCTGATAGTTGGAGTATGTGTTGTCGCCCGGAATGCCGAGCAACATCGGCGGAACACCGAAGGCCAGCGATATCTCGCGTGCGGCACCGTTCTTGGTCTCCACAAAATCCAAGTCACTTGGCGTCATGGACATCGCCTTCCAGTCGAGCCCGCCTTCGAGCAGGAGCGGTCGACCGGCATTGCGCGCGCCAGAAAAGCTATCGTCCAGCTCGCGGCGCAGCGTCTCGAATTGTTCGGGCGTCAGGTTCGCGTTGTCGCTTGGCGCATAGACAAGCGCACCGCTTGGACGCGCGGCATTGTCCAACAAAGCCTTGTTCCAAACCGTCGCCGCGTTGTGCACATCAAGTGACGCAAGCGCGGCGCGCAAGGGCGGCAAACCGTACGTGTCGTCGAGCGGATCAAACAGCTTCAAATGAAGCGCTGAGCGACCATCGATACAATCGCCAAGCGCGATGAAGCGCTTGCGCGAGCCTTGGCGCACGGCCAATTCGGTTGGCCATCCATCTTCGCCACAACGCACCTCCACCGTGTCACTGCGCAGGATGTAAAGCCGGTGTCGGCCATCCGGGCCAGTCACGCGCTCGACATATCCATTGCCCGCAAGCAGCATGAACCCGATGAGCCGCTCCAGGAACTCCGCCTGGGTCTGCGACGTATTTGGGCGTTTGATCATGGCCAGCGCCGGATGGTCTTCGACCTCCCGCGTGCCTTGATAACAAAGCCACGGCACCGATGCGGCTGCCTCGCTGATCAGCCGCACACAACGGTAGACGATCGGGTTTCGCGCATAGCCCTGCAACGCCATTGCGCTGAAGGTTGGCGGCGTCGAGCCATTTGCGGGAGCCGCGTTGTGGAGTGCAACGAAGCCCTGAGGCTGCGACATCATTTTCGCTTCAATCGTGTCGGGGCTTTTGTCGGGCGCACGTAGCCCAGCCCGCCGCCAGGGAGCGCGGAAGAAACTTGCCATATCTTGTCCTGTTTTCTGGTTGTCGTGTCAGACAGCGCGCACATGCGGTTCGGCCATGCCGATGCCAGCCAGTTCGCCAACGGCCCACACGAGCGCATCGACGCGATCCGGCGAATGGCCCTGACTCCGGCCATCGGCGGTGAAATCACACATCTCTGCTTCGAGTTGCGCATGCACGCCGACATGGTGGACCCGGCCGTTTTCATAGAGCGCGGCAATCGGTTCGGCCCGCATGAATTTGCTCTTGCGTGCGTGCACGGATTTGACACGGATAGCCGCGTCTTGCGTCGCGATCATCGCCGCAACCATGTCTCCGCCCTGATTGACTTCAGCCACCAACGCGTCTGCGCCAACCGCTTGGTATGCGGCACATGCACGCTTGGCCCATGCAGTCGGCGAGGCCATGCGCACCGTGTGATCGCCCAAAACATAGATGTGCCCATTTGCATCGGCACCCGCCACAACGATGCCGCAAGCGTCAGAGCGCGCATGGGATGACGCTGGCGGATCGACCGCAACGACGATCCGAACAAGGGCTGGATGCGTCTTGCGGCGACGATGATCCAAGGTGTCATACGACCACAAGGCGTTTTCCGACTGCAGCAGCAATTCGCCGTCCAACTCCTGTCGGCCAAGCCGAGTGCCGCCATAGTGCGCCTCCATGGTGTCCATGAATGGGGCTGCCAGATTGGGCGCATTGTCACGCGTTTTCATATGCGTGGTGACGGTCGAAGCGTCCGCCATGATGTCACGCAACAGCCGAATTGGTCGCGGCGTGGTCGTCACCAATTGGCGCGGCCAATCGCCAAGACGCAGGCCAAATTGGAGCATGTCCCAAACTTGACGCGCGTCGGGCCATTTGCAGATTTCGTCACACCACGCGGCTGCAAATTGCGGGCCGCGCAGACCTTCGGGATCGTGAGCGGAATGCACATGCGCGACCGCGCCATTCGACCAGACAAGCCGACGGCGCGTAACTTCAAAGTGCGGTCGTTCGGCAAAGGCACATGTCATGATGCCAGACGGTCCATCGATCATAATGTCGCGCACTTCCTGGATACTTTCGCCAACAAGTGAGATTGGAGACACAGGTGCGTCGGCGGCTGGCAGCAGTCCCGTCGCTAGACCCTGCACCCAAGCAGCTCCGGCGAGTGTCTTGCCGGAACCGCGACCACCCATCAAAAGCCATGTTAGCCAATCACGCGTCTTCGGCGGCCGCTGTGGCCTGCGCAGTTTCCACACCGGCGACGTCAGCGCCGCAGCGTGGACATGCGGTTGGAATGTCCGCCATTCTTGCGGCGACGCGTGCGGCTGCGATGGTTTCAATTTCTGCTTCCAATGCCGTTAAAAGCTCCCTCTTTTGTGTCTCGGTAAACTCTTCCGCGTCGGCTTGCTTGACCGCACGTTCAGCATCGCGAAGGTCCCTCAATCTTCCCAACGCTTGCGATAGGCGCACGCCCTCATCGACCATTTTCGGGCCGAAACCGTTGGCGGCGTTGACGTCTTGTTCATAGAGCACGGCGGCGCGTTCGAGCGCACGGATCACCGTCTCGGCAATCTTTTGGATTGGCACGTGAAATCGTCCTGTTCATTGTGATGTGTAGGATGCCTTCGCCCGGCCCGGCTGCGCGATACATCGCATCGACGCAATTTTGTGATTATGACAGATGTATACCCGAGCACCGTGACGGTGTCAAGAATAAATTCCTATTGCTTGGTAATTTCTTAAAGATGCAAATGCCGCCTTCTTTTCCTGAGCTTTCACCCTTTGAGACCGGCTTTCGCGGCAAGTGCCCGCGTTGTGGATCAGGCGACCTCTATGATGGGTTTTTGAGCGTCAAGCCGAGTTGCGCCGCATGCGGCTTGGACTACAGCTTTGCGGATGCAGGCGATGGACCTGCGTTCTTCGTCATGTCGTTTGCATCGCTCTTTGCGGTGGGGTTCGTCCTGTGGATGGAATTTTC
>JBCBHR010000185.1:0-4663 GCA_038525365.1 Pseudomonadota bacterium
TCGTTGCGGCGAATATCGTGACCTTCGGCAATATCAAGCAGGGCATCGGCAAGGCGCGCATCTTCATCATGCAGGATGCCAATCTCCACGGGCCGATGCTGGCCATGATAAACGGGAGTGAAGCTGTGGACCGTCACCACGATGGGCGTGCGATTGTGATGGGCAAGCGTCTGCTCGACAAGTGTTTCAAAGGGCCGATAGTAGTTGGCGACGCGGAACTCTGTTTCCGCAACGCTCAGATCAGCGTTGCCGGGAATGTCATAGACTTCGCTGCGCTCCGGTATGGCATCAGGCGCGTCCGGCGGGCGATTGCAGTCATAGACCAGGCGGGAAACGGTCGCGTGCACCAATTTGGCGTCGAGCAAGTCCGCCAAACGGCGCGCGGTTTCAAAAGCGCCACGGTCCCATGCGGCATGGCTTTCGCGCGCCTTTTGAGACAAGCCGAGACCGCGCAAAACGTCGGGAACAAAAGCGCTTGCATGCTCGCAAATCAAAACGATGCCGTGCGTTCCGCCCGGATTGTAAATCGCGGGCAGACCCTCATCGTCATGATGTGCTTTTGCCGCAAAAGCCATCGGCGCGCTCCATTCTGGAAAAGTTTCTTCAGGCGCTGTCTCAATGTCAACAATTTATCGTGAAAATTTGCACGTCAGCTTTGCGCATGTATAAAATTTGTCGATATCTGTTCCAGCGAGGAACACCATCGGCGGGAGGCGGCGTTTGAGCACGAAGACGATTGCGGAGAAGCTCCGCCTGAAAGGCCAAGACCTCACGCGCAGCGAACGGCAGTTGAGCGACGTGATCCTGTCCAATTATCCAGTCTCCGGCCTCGGCACCATCACCGCGCTTGCCGAGGCCGCCGACGTTTCGACGCCGACCGTTGCGCGTCTCGTGCAGAAGTTGGGGTTTGCCGGATTTCCGAGCTTTCAGCAGGCGCTTCGCTCGGAACTGGATGAAACAATCTCAAGCCCGCTCGCCAAGCGCGACAAATGGGTGGACGACGCTCCACATGCGCATCTGCTCAACCGGTTTACGAGCGCGGTGATCGACAACATCCGCCAAACCATGGCCAAGGTGCACCCTGCGGACTTCGAGACCGCCTGCAAGCTGCTTGCCGACACCGACCGCCGCATCTTTATCGTAGGGGGTCGCATCACACGGGCTTTGGCTGACTATTTCTTCCTTCACCTGCAGGTCATTCGCCGCGATGTGGTGCAGATTGCATCCAACACAAACGCGTGGCCGCATTACATGCTGGACCTGAAGCCCGGCGATGTGGTCGTGGTGTTTGACATCAGGCGTTACGAGAACTCGACGCTGAAGCTTGCCGAACTTGCCCGCGAGCGCGGTGCCGAAATTGTCGTTTTCACCGACCAGTGGCAGTCGCCCATCGCCGCACACGCCACCGTATGCTTCTCCAACCACATCAAAGCGCCCTCCGCCTGGGACTCCAATATTGTCGTCATGCTGATGTCCGAACTGGTCATCTCCGATGTCGAAGAGCGTCGGTGGGGCACCACGCGCGAGCGGATGGAGGCATTGGAAAGCATGTTCGACGAGACCCGTCTCTTCCGCAAATTCTGATGCGCTGACGGTCGGCGATGTCCGTGTGCCGCCATGACATGCGTTGACGCTGCAACCCGAGCCTGTAGCAATGGTGCAAAAAAGACTTGGGGGAGAATGCGGTGCGGGACAGCGTCAACGGCAAAGTCGCCGGACTTGGCGACGTGGCGATCTTTTCGGGGATGACCACAGCCGAATTGGAGCGTCTGGGTGCCGCTGGCACTACGCTCACCTTGAAGAAGGGCGAGACGCTCATCCATCAGGGCGAGCCCTCCGACGCGCTCTACATCGTTCTGCGCGGGCGCTTTTCGGTCATCAACAACGGCGCGGTGATCGCCGAGATAGCCGAAGGCGAGCCGATTGGCGAATTGGGTTTCTTCACCGGCAGTCCACGCACCGCAGATGTCGTTGCCGCGCGCACGGGCAAGGTTCTCCAACTGAGCCGCGAGCAATACGAAGCCATCTCCAAAGATATGCCGCAGGTCAGCCAGTCGATACTGGCAGCGCTTTCGCAACGGCTGACGAAAGCAACCGCAACCAGCGCGAAGCTGCGCCCGCAAGCAGCGCGGGTTGCGATGGTTGTTCCACATGGCGATGCGCCGCTCACGCAGACCTTCGCGGATCAAATAGCGGCTGCTTTCGGCGCGCATGCGCAGTGGTCTATCGTGGCATCCGATGACGTGCCGAAAGGCGATGTTGAAGCCGTGTCTGATTGGCTGCAAACGCGTGAGGCGGAAGCGGGAAACCTGCTTTTGCTGTGCGCAGAGCCTGAAAAGAACAACGCTTGGTTCGAAGCAGCGTTTGAAAACTCTGACACCGTGGTGGTGGTCGCACCGCCGGAATGGATGGACGCTGAAAATCCGACGTTGTCAGCGCGTGAACAACGCATATTCTCTGGTTCAAAAGACCTAGATGTTCATCTGGCACTGCCGCGTCCAAACAAGTCGAATGCGATCAGCGGTACGGGCGCATGGCTCAGCGAACGACCCGTGCGCCTGCACCACCATCTCGCGCTTGATGATGCGGCAAGCTTTGAACGCATGGCGCGGTTTGTGCGTGGCGAGGCATTGGGGCTGGTCATGTCTGGCGGCGGCGCGTTTGGCACGGCGCACCTGGGCGCAATCAAAGCGCTGCAGGAACGTGGCTTCGTCTTCGACATGGTCGGCGGCACAAGCATCGGCTGCGCGATGGCCGCTGTGCTGGCGATGGAAATGGCACCTTCGGACGCGATGGACATCTGCGAGGACATGTTTTTGAAGAGCAAGGCGATGGGCCGCTTCACCGTGCCGCTCTACAGCGTGCTCGATCATCGCCAATTGGACCTGCAGTTGAAAAAGCACTACGGCGAACGCCGGGTGGAAGACCTACCCGTCAACTACTTCGCCGTTGCGACCAATCTCAGCACAAATGACCTCCATCTCATGCGCGACGGCCCTGTTTGGCAGACCGTGCGCGCGTCAGCGTCATTGCCCGGGGTGTTTCCGCCTGTGGTGACGGAACATGGTGATGTGCTGATTGATGGCGGGCTGCTGGACAACATACCCATCACGCCGATGCGCGAGCTCAAGGCCGGTCCAAATGTGATTTTCAGCTTTGACCACATCAAGCCGTGGAAGGTGAAAGCGCCCTACAGCGCCCTGCCCGGTCGGCTTGGTGCGTTGGCGCGGATGCTGAAACTGAAGAAGGTGTCAAAGCCGCGCTTCCCGACAGTGTTCTCGGTTCTGGCGCGCTCCATGGTCGTCAGCGCCCGCCGCCTCATGGAAGCGACGGATATTTCCGGCGACGTCATGATCGAACTTCAAACAGTGCGTGGCATGGGCTTTCTCGACTGGCGCAAGGGTCGCAGCCAATTCGATGTCGCCTACCGGCAAATGAGCGATCTGCTTGACGACTTGCGCATTGACGACGGTAACTCGGAAGCCGCCGAGAAACTCGCACGCATCGCAGCCCACATGTCGGGCAAAAACCAAGCGGGTGATGCCGCTTAAGCGCTGACGCTTTCCAGTCCCAGCATCTCGCGTGCCTGTTTCCAGTTGGCGACAGGGCGCTCGTGTTTTTCGCAAAGCTCCGTGACCCGTTTCACAAGCGCGGCGTTCGATGGGGCAAGCGTATCGCGGTCAAAACGCACATTGTCTTCAAGGCCGGTTCTTGCATGGCCGCCGCTGGTCACGCACCACTCATTCAGCACGATTTGGCTCGGCCCAATTCCCGCCCCACACCACTCGCTGTCCGGTGACAGGCGTTTGACCGTCTTGACGTAGAAGTCGAACGTGTCGCGATCCGCTGGCATGGCGTTTTTTACGCCCATGACGAACTGGATGTAGGGAACACCGTTGATCCTGCCGTCCTGCCACATCTTCACAGCCTGATGGATGTGGGACAAGTCGAAAGCTTCGATCTCCGGCTTCACGTCGTGTTGCGCCATCTCAGCGGCCAGCCAATCGACCAAATCGGGCGCATTTTCATAGACACGTGTGGGGAAATTGTTGGAGCCGACCGAAAGCGAAGCCATGTCCGGTTTCAAGGGCAGCATGCCTCCCCGCTCCTTGCCTGCGCCGGAGCGACCGCCAGTTGAGAACTGGATGATCATGCCGGGACAGTGCTTTTCCAACCCCTCCTTCAGCAGCGCGAACATTTCAGGGTCGGATGATGGCGTCTGGTCGTCATTGCGCACATGGGCGTGGACGATGGTTGCGCCCGCTTCAAAGGCTTCCTGCGTGGAGTCCAACTGCTCCGATACCGTGATCGGCACGGCGGGGTTGTTCGCCTTGGTTGGCAGCGATCCGGTGATCGCCACGCAAATGATGCATGGCTTGTTGTTGTGTCCGGCCACGTTAGTCAGCCTTTATCATGACGAAATCAAAGTTGGACTTCCACATCGTGTCACCGTCATCGCCGGGTGTCATCTTGGCAAGGAGTGATGCTTTTACGCCAAACACCGCATCTGATGTGAGCCACTCGTCGTCGTCGACAAATGTGTGTGTGATGATCGTCTCATAGCCTTCAGCGGAGATGATGAAATGCATATGCGCCGGGCGGTTTGGATGCCGGCCAAGCGCAGTCAGCATGTCGCCGACAGGGCCATCATCAGGGATCGGGT
>JBCBHR010000186.1:0-4634 GCA_038525365.1 Pseudomonadota bacterium
CCCTGCAGCGGCTTCACTTCCAGCTTCCCATTCGCCAGAGCCTCGATGGCCTCACCGGCGGCAACGGCCCCGGAGACGGTGGTGAAGTAGGGTAACTTCTGCTCCAACGCGGCGCGGCGGATCGGCTTTGAATCCGAAATCGCTTTGCTGCCGGAGGTGGTGTTGATGACGATCTGGATCTCGCGGTTGCGGATCGCGTCTTCCACATGGGGGCGGCCTTCAAGCACCTTGTTGATGCGCACGGCATCGACGCCGTTTTCGGCAAGGAAGACTTGCGTGCCGCCGGTGGCCATCACGCGGAAGCCAAGCGTTGCGAAACGTTTCGCTGTTTCCAGAATGGCTGCCTTGTCTTCATCCTTGACCGATATGAAGACCGTGCCGGTCTTTGGCAGTTCGCTGCCTGCGCCCATCTGCGCCTTTGCAAAGGCCATCGCGTAGTCCGTGTCGAGGCCCATCACTTCGCCGGTCGAGCGCATCTCGGGCCCAAGAAGCGTGTCCACGCCCGGGAACTTCGAAAACGGAAACACCGCCTCTTTGATCGCAATATGTTTCAGCGACCGGTCATCCACGGGCTCACCATAATGCCCAACAGCACCGGGCAACGCTTCACCGGACATGATCCGCGCGGCGATTTTGGCGATTGGCAGCCCAACGGTCTTGGCAACAAATGGCACGGTGCGTGAGGCGCGGGGATTGACCTCCAGGATGAAGATTTCGCCATCCTTGATCGCAAACTGCACATTCATCAGTCCGCCAACATCCAATGCCTTTGCGAGCTGCTCCGTCTGCACCTTGAGCGCCGCGACGATTTCATCGCTGAGCGAATGCACGGGCAGCGAACAGGCGCTGTCGCCGGAGTGAATGCCCGCTTCCTCGATGTGCTCCATCACGCCGCAAACATAGACGTCTTCACCGTCACACAGGCAGTCGACATCCACCTCAACCGCACCGGAAAGATAGGTGTCGAAGAGCAGCGGATTGGTGCCGAGCAGTGTGTTGATCTGGCCGGTTTTGTCGTTCGGATAGCGCGCCTTGATGTCTTCGGGGATCAGTTCAGGAACTGTAGAAAGCAGATAAGCGTCGAGCGCTTTGTCATCGCGCACGATCTGCATGGCGCGGCCACCCAAAACGTAAGATGGGCGCACAACGAGTGGGAAGCCCAGATCATGCGCGATCAGCCGCGCCTGTTCGACCGAATGCGCAATGCCGTTTTTCGGTTGGGTCAAGTCGAGCTTGATCAGCAGCTTTTGGAAGCGGTCGCGGTCTTCTGCGAGATCGATGGCGTCAGGCGATGTGCCAAGGATCGGAATGCCAGCAGTCTGCAACGCTTCGGCAAGCTTCAGCGGCGTCTGCCCACCAAATTGCACGATGACGCCCAAAAGCTCACCTTTGGCCTGCTCAGCGTGCAAAATCTCCAGCACGTCTTCAGCGGTCAGCGGCTCAAAGTACAGACGGTCGGACGTGTCATAGTCGGTCGAAACCGTCTCCGGGTTGCAGTTGACCATGATCGCTTCAAAGCCCGCATCGCGCAGCGCGAAGGCCGCGTGGCAACAGCAATAGTCAAACTCAATGCCTTGACCGATCCGGTTCGGCCCACCGCCAAGGATGACCACCTTCCTGCGATCTGACACTTCCGCTTCCGAGCGCAAAGCGCCATCAAACGGTGTCTCATATGTGGAGTACATATAAGCCGTGGGCGAAGCGAACTCGGCAGCGCACGTATCGATGCGCTTGTAGACCGGCACCACATCAAGCGAACGTCGATGCGCCGCGACATCGGCTTCTCGCTGTCCGGTTAAAGTGGCCAGCCGTTGGTCTGAAAAGCCCGCCGCCTTCAGCATGCGCATGTTGGCCGTGTCGCCCGGCAAGCCATGCGCCCGGACACGGTCTTCAAGCGCGATGATCTCGGAGATGCGTGCCAAAAACCACGGGTCAATCTTACAGCCCGCATAGATCTGTTCATTGGTAAAGCCGAGGCGCATCGCCTGCGCCACCATGCGCAGACGGTCGGGCGTTGGCGTTCCGATGGCCGCCTTGATCGGGTTTTCATCGTCACCTTCGCCAAGCCCGGGCACCTCGATTTCATCCAACCCAGTCAGCCCGGTCTCCAGTCCGCGCAGCGCTTTTTGTAGTGACTCCGCAAATGTCCGGCCGATGGCCATGACCTCGCCGACGGACTTCATTGCGGTCGTCAGATAAGGTTCCGCGCCGGGGAATTTCTCAAATGCGAAGCGCGGGATCTTCGTGACCACATAGTCGATGCTCGGTTCAAACGAGGCAGGCGTTGCACCGCCGGTGATGTCGTTTTCCAGTTCGTCGAGTGTGTAACCGACCGCCAATTTCGCTGCGACCTTCGCGATGGGAAAGCCGGTCGCCTTCGATGCCAGTGCGGACGAGCGCGAAACGCGCGGATTCATCTCGATGACAACCAGGCGTCCATCGGCGGGGTTCACAGCGAATTGCACGTTTGACCCGCCCGTCTCGACGCCAATTTCGCGCAGCACCGCAATTGAGGCGTTACGCATGATCTGGTATTCTTTGTCAGTCAGCGTCAGCGCCGGGGCGACGGTGATCGAGTCGCCTGTGTGCACACCCATCGGGTCGACGTTCTCAATAGAGCAGATGATGATGCAGTTGTCGGCTTTGTCGCGCACAACCTCCATCTCATACTCTTTCCAGCCGACCACGCTTTCATCAATCAGCACCTCGGTGGTCGGCGATGCGTCCAGTCCGCGCTCAACGATCGCCATGAACTCCGATGAGTTGTAGGCGATGCCACCGCCGGTGCCGCCAAGCGTAAACGATGGCCGGATGACGGCGGGCACACCAATCTCGTCCAACGCAATCGCCGCCTGTGCCATGGCGTGGCGCATATAGCGCTGCTTGCGGTCAGACGTGCCATCGCGCCAGTCCTGTTCCAGCGCATCAAGCGCCTCGTCCAAGGCGTTGCCGGAAAGCGTATCGCGCAATTCCTGCCGCTTGGCTTCATGCGCCTTGCGGTCCACGTCCTTGATCTCGGATGCGTTAACCAGCATGGAGCGCGGGCTTTCCAACCCGATCCGGTCCATCGCCTCGCGGAACAGTTTGCGGTCTTCGGCCATGTCGATGGCTTCCGGTTTGGCGCCGATCATCTCGACGCCATGCTTTTCCAAAGCGCCCATGGCATTGAGCGAAAGCGCCGTGTTCAGCGCGGTCTGGCCACCCATGGTCGGCAACACGACCAGCGTGTCGTCCGGACGTTCCGTGCGCTCTTTTTCTATGATCTTGGCGACGACTTCCGGCGTGATCGGTTCGATATACGTGGCGTCCGCCAGCTCCGGATCGGTCATGATCGTTGCTGGATTGGAGTTGACCAGAACGATCCGATAACCCTCGTCCTTCAATGCCTTACACGCCTGCGTGCCCGAATAGTCAAACTCACAAGCCTGCCCGATAATGATCGGACCCGCGCCGATGATGAGAACGGTGTCGATGTCGGTGCGTTTTGGCATGGGCGTAGTTCGCTCGGCTGGTCGTCACGGGCTTTGCACAAAGAGGCCGGAGGGAGGCAAATCCCATCGGCGCAGCTCATACAAGCAATTGTCAGGCTAAGCGGTGGCTATAGCGAAGCGGCGGGAAAATGTAACCCCGCGGCTTGTGGAAAATCGACTAAAGACGACGGCCGAAGCCGGGCTGCGTGCGCTTGGGGCGCGGCGCGGAGCCGGGCGCGGTCTGATTGTCGTTTTGCGCAGAGGCTAGGTTCAGCTTTTCCGGCGTGTCCAACACCTGCATGCGGCGCATTTTGGTCATCGTCTTCGGACTGACAAACTGCACGCCGCATTCAGTGCCTTTGCGCCATCTGCGCTCGCATGTGACTTTGAAGCCATCGAGCGGAACGTGCAATTCGAACGTCGCTGGAAGATCGGCAATGTCATTGAGTTGCAGTCGCGCGCCGGTTTCCGACAGATCACGCACGGCGCATGCCGTGGAGCGCAGACCACGCTCATACATCACAAAACCCTGCTTGAGCGTGCGCGGTCGACGCTGTTCGCGTTTGATGTCGTGTGAAGTGTTCATGCTCGTAAGCGCCTGTTGCCAAGTCGAAAATCAGACCGTGATGGGTAAACCGGATCGGTTAACGCGTGCCAAATCGACGCCGACAACCGCTTGCAAGTTCACGCGTACGCTTAACGCGCTGTGACTATCCTTACGGCAGCCGGTTCTCGAGCCATTGGCGCACATCTTTTTCATTGCTGCGGCTGACGGGTATCTTGCGACCGTCGGTGAGAATGAGGGTCAGGCGGCCATTGTCGCGGGCGGTGGATTGGATCGCAGCGCGCGCCACCCACCATGATCTGTGCACACGCATGCCGTCTAATCCCGAGAGCTCCTTTTGCGCGTCACCGAGCCGGATCAACACCAGTTCCTGCCCGCGTGTGGTCGTTACTTCCACATAGTGATCCTGTGCTTGAAGCGTGGTGATGACCGTGCCCGTTTCCGGTGAAAGGCGCTTGAGAAACGGTGCCGGTGGCTGCATCGCGGGTGCATGTTGTGGCGATTGTGCCGCCGGGCGTGTCGATATGGTCAGCAAGGTGTAGACGGCGGTAATGCCAATCGAGATCGGAAGGCATCGCAGGCCAATCTCAATGAACCCG
>JBCBHR010000187.1:0-4630 GCA_038525365.1 Pseudomonadota bacterium
TTGATGTTTGACTATGTGCCGTCGGCGGCCGTGTTGATCCAGTTTGCGCTGGCGGCGGTTGTTCTGGCGATCACGCCCGGTCCGGATATGGCACTTTATGTCGGTCGCTCGGTGACGCATTCGCGTGCGGCGGGCTTGGCGTGTTTTGCAGGAGCGGTGACCGGCATATTGGTTCATACGATGCTGGTTGCGCTTGGGCTCTCTGCATTGCTGGTCGCGGCACCGACGGCTTTTCTGGCGCTAAAGATCGCGGGCGCTGCATATCTGATTTGGCTTTCCTATCAGGCGATCCGGCACGGCTCCTCGCTAACCATCAAGGGTGAAAAGCGGCCTGTGGGGTCACTTTGGGGCCACTACGTCACTGGCATCGGCATCAACATTTTGAACCCGAAAGTGGCGCTGTTCTTCATGACCTTTCTCCCGCAATTTGTGTCGACCGATGATCCCCAAGCGCCGGGGAAGTTGGTCTTTCTTGGCTTGTTTTTCCTTTGCGTAGCGATCCCGACCATCTTGCCGATGATTTTTGCGGCCAACGCGTTCAGTCAAGCGTTGATGAAGCGGCCGCGTGTGACGCGCACGCTTGATTGGTTGTTTGCGGGTGTTTTTGGAGCGTTTGCGGTGAAGATCTTGACGGCGCGGGCGACGGGCTGATCAGCGGTCCAGCGTGCCGTAGATTTCGCCGCGCTGGCCGATGGTCACGATAAGGATCAGCAATTGTCCGTCGCGGATTTCGTAGGCCACCCGCCAGTCTCCGATGCGAATGCGCCAAAGATCATGGCCGGAGAGCTTCTTTGCCCCGCGCGGGCGTGGGTCATTGGAGAGCGCAAGAATAGCCTTCTCCAGCCGTTCCTTTTCGCGCGTGCTTTTGATCTTCCGCACCCTGTTTGCGGGCACTTTTCGCGTAGCGGAGTGTCCACATCACAGATCGTCTTCAGCGGCCATTTCTGCGAAAACTTCTTCGTGGGTGTAAGTGACCGGATCACGCCGATGCTCTTCCAACGCTTCCTCCCCGATGATGGCGAGGGCTTTGTCTTCGAGGTCTTCGAGGAGTTGCAGATCGTCGGCGGACACAAGGCCCGCGACGGGCTTGCCGTGCTTTTCGATAATAATGCGCTCGCCGCCGAACTGCACTTTGCCGACAGCTTCGGCGAGTGACTTTCGCGCTTCGCTGACACTGAGCTTAGACATTGGGCCCTCCAATTTCGTACTTTTTGTATAATTAGTACAAAATCAGCGTCTTCGCTAGTCCCCGTGGCCTGCGATCATCATCGCCTCATAAGCCAGACGCTCAGTCTTCTTCATCCGCTCGGACGCGGATTTCAACTGCCCGCAGGCTGCCAGAATGTCTTCGCCGCGTGGCGTACGGATGGGAGACGCATAGCCATTGGCGTTGATGAAGTCTGCAAACTGCTCGATCTGATCCCAGTGCGAACACTCATAGTCAGAACCCGGCCATTTGTTGAACGGGATCAGATTGATCTTGGCCGGAATGCCTTTGAGCAGGCGTACCAGTTCTTTGGCATCATGGAGCGAGTCATTGATGCCCTTGAGCATCACATATTCGAACGTGATGCGCCGTGCATTGGATAGGCCAGGATAATCGCGACACGCCTGCAGCAATTCGGCAATTGGATACTTCTTGTTGATCGGCACCAGCACGTCGCGCAGTTCGTCATTGACCGCATGCAGTGAGATGGCGAGCATCGCTCCGGTGTCCTCGCCAATGCGCGGGATGTTTGGCACCACGCCCGATGTCGAAAGCGTCACACGGCGCTTGGAGAGGCTTAAACCCTCGCCATCGGAGAACACCAGCATGGCATCACGCACGTGATCGTAGTTGTAGAGAGGCTCGCCCATGCCCATCATCACGATATTGGAGACTTTGCGGCCTTCGGTCGGGACGACGGCGCCTGCGGGTGTGTCCGCATCGGGGAAGTCGCCGAGCCGCTGGCGAGCCAGCACAACTTGCGCAACGATTTCACCTGCTGTCAGATTGCGCACGAGCTTTTGTGTGCCCGTGTGGCAAAAGGTGCAGGTGAGCGTGCAGCCGACCTGTGATGACACGCAAAGCGTCCCTCGGCCTTCCTCGGGAATATAGACGGTTTCCACATCGACAGGTGCGCCTGCGCCGCGTGAGGGAAAGCGCAGCAGCCATTTGCGTGTGCCGTCGGCGGAAATTTGCTCTTCAACGATTTCCGGCTGTTCGATGGAGAACGCGTCGGCAAGTTTTGCGCGCAGGTCCTTTGAAACATTGGTCATCGCGGCAAAATCGTCGACACCGCGAATGTAAAGCCAGTGCCACAGCTGTTGCACCCGCATGCGCACCTGCTTGTCGGCAACGCCAATGCCGCGCAAGGCGTCGCCCAGCTTTTCGCGTGTCATTCCCGTCAAGGCGGGCTTTGTTGCCGCGCCGGAAACGATGGGGCGCGATTGCGGATCGGTCAGGTCGAGCGAAACGGCCATGGAAGTGTCTTTGCCAAGGTTGGGGTCGGAGCGCCCGATATAGCCGCAAAGCTGACAAACAAAAAGGCCGGGTCAGGAACCCGGCCAAGTTGGTAGACTGGAGCTCAGCTTAATTGCAGGTTTTTATCGCATCGAGCGCAGCTGTAACGCCCGACAATGAGTATTCGTAGGTGGTGTTCGTGCCGCGGCGCGAGACGGCTTTCACGGTCATCCGGCTGCCCGCTTTCATTGCAGAGACAATGGCCGGGTCTTCAGCGGCATTTTCGGTCCAGGCACTGTTGTCCTTGGAAAAAAAGGTGAATGTGCGCCCGTCAATGTTGACGCTGACCTTCTCGCCTTCGCGCAATGTGTAGCCTGCAATAAACTGCGGCTCATAGGTGACGTTTTGGTTGCCGCGTTGGGTCACCACAAAGAAATTGTCGCCGTGATTGACGGACGTGGGCTGTTTGGACTGCGGCACGGAGACCGCATAGCAAACCTTGCCGTTTGGCGAATCATAGCTGATCGCACCCCAGTCGCGAAACTGGCCGATCGGCTTTTGTGCCTGTGCGGCGGCGGTTGCAACAGTTGCAGCGACGGCGGCGATTACGATGGCCGCAGATGCAGAACGCTTTGCATACATGACATAACACCCGTTCAAACTAGCGAAGACGTCGAGAGCGTTTCCGGTACCTGCCATATTGTTCTGACATGGTTACCAAAAATTAAACATGTGCTCCAGAAATGGCCGCCCACGCGTGGTGCGGCTTTCTGCCATCGCAAGAAGCCACACGAACGCCCCTTCTCTTTCTTTTGCTAGCGACAAAAGAGGCAACAGTTTGACTTTGCTTGCGAAACAGTTTGTTCTCGTGGCGCTGCGCCGGGGAATGTGTTTTCAAACCGTCAAGCGCGCGGTGTGGTGCTCTGTTTCGGGTGCCAGTGCGGTTAGAGGATCATGAGCAACCAGCAGCATAAGCATTTTGCCGCATTGGCGCATGCGGTCGCAACGAACCGTGACCAAAAGGCGTTTGGCGAACTTTTTGATTTCTTCGCGCCGCGGCTGAAGACCTATCTTCGCAGGCTGGGTTTGGACGATGCGGCCGCCGAAGATTTGGCGCAGGACGTCATGGTCGTGCTCTGGCACAAGGCGCATCTGTTTGATCCGTCCAAATCCTCGCTGTCGACATGGCTTTTCCGCGTGGCGCGCAATCGGCGTATTGATGTCCTGCGGCGCGACAAATCCGATCTGCTTGATCCAGACGAGCCGATGCTGCGGCCATCGGAGGAAACGCCTGCCGACAAGCTGATGGATGCCGAACAGCGCGACGAACGCGTGCGGCTCGCGATGAAGTCCCTGCCGGAAGAACAGATCGAGCTGGTGCGCATGGCGTTTTTCTTTGGCCATTCACACAGCCAAATTGCCGAAGAGACGGGTTTGCCACTGGGCACGGTCAAGTCACGTATTCGCCTTGCGTTTGGGCGCTTGCGGCGGATGCTTGAGACCGACGATCTGGTCGATACCGACTTCGTCTAAGCCGCGTCGGCGGTGTCGTCTTCCGGCGCTTTGCCATCCCAATCGTCGAGCGATTTCTTTGCAGCCGCGCGGTGTGCATCCGTGATGCTGCCGCTGACGGCTGCAAAAGCTGCGGTCAGCACGGCGATGTCATCGGTGAAGCCAAAGCCCACGATGAAATCCGGCAGGCTGTCGAGGGGCAGGATGAAATAGGCCAATGCCGCCAAAAGGATGCCACGCACCCGCGTCGGTGTTTCCGGGTCCATCGCACAAAAATAGGCGGCCACGAGGTCCTGTGAAAATGGGATCGACCGGGCGGCGCGTTTGAATTTCGGCCAGAAGGCATCGCGCACTTTGTTCTCGCGCTTATCCTGCTCGTCTTCGGTTCCCGGTTCGAGAATTTCGCCGATTTTCACATCATCCATGGATCCGTCTCCTCGTGCTGACGTGGCCATTGGCATCCACTTTTTCAAGCTGCTGCGCTGTCCATCGCCTTGGCCAATGCGATGTCGAGTTCCGTTACGCCATCGACATCATGCGTCGTCAGCGTGACTTCGACACGATTATAAACGTTGAACCACTCAGGATGGTGATCCATCTTCTCTGCCTCGATGGCCATGCGGGACATCCAGCCCCAGGCATCCACGAAATTGCTGAACTTGAACGTCTTTTGAA
>JBCBHR010000188.1:0-4629 GCA_038525365.1 Pseudomonadota bacterium
AAAGGCGTCGCTGTGCGACCGTACGAGAAAGACCCAGCTGCGATCTACGCGCAGAGCTTTGCGACGGTCCGCAAGGAGGCCCGTCTTGAACGCTTTGGCGCCGGGATGGAGAAGATGGCCACCCGTCTGATCCACGCCTGCGGGATGACGGATATCGTGTCTGATCTGGCATTTTCGAACGGCGCGGCCGAAGCGGGAGTGGCGGCTTTGGCGCGTGGCTGTGTGGTCTATTGTGATGTGGAGATGGTTCGCACTGGCATCATCGCCAGGAACATGCCCGTGGGTGTTTCGCTTGCGTGTACGTTGAACGACCCGCGCGCAGCCGCGCATGGGAAGACGTTACAGACAACGCGATCCGCCGCCGCAGTCGAGTTTTGGGAAGAACTTGAAGGCTCCATCTGCGTGATCGGCAATGCGCCGACCGCGCTCTTTCGGTTGTTGGAGCGGATTGATGAGGGCGCTGGAAAGCCAGCGCTGATCATAGGCATCCCCGTTGGTTTCGTTGGTGCCGTGGAGAGCAAGGCTGAGCTCGCCTCCAACCCGCGCAGCTGCCCGTTCATCACAGTTCACGGGCGGCGCGGTGGCAGCGCCATGGCGTCCTCGGTTCTCAATGCCTTGGCGGGGTTGGTCTGATGCGCTTTGTCTTGCAGCGGACCATGCTGATCGGGGTGATCACGGGCATTCTGGTGTTTTTCGGTGTTCACGTCGTTGATACCGATGAGCTTGGCACAAGCCTCGTTATCGTATTGGCCGTGATCGCCTCACTGTATCCCGGCAGTCTGCTTGCCAGCGGAAACACGCAAGCGACCCCAGTCATCGCGCAAGAATTTGCAGCGGCAGCCTTTACCTATCTTTTTGTCGTGCTCGGAACGGTCGTTGCAAGCTGGTGGGTCATACCGGGATATATTTGGCACGGGCTTTGGGATTGGGCCCATCATAACAATCGTTGCGGCGCGCGGGTCGTCAGCTGGTATCCGCCCTGGTGCGCTGGCGTGGACTTCGCAATCGGTGGTCTGGCATTTGTTTGGTTGGTGGTCTTGTGACCGCGCCTTGGCTCAATATTGTCGGCATTGGCGAGGATGGCACGGACGGCTTGTCGCCCGCTGCCCTCGCCCTTGTGGAGACAGCGGAGATCATTATTGGCGGCGATCGTCACCACACACTCGCGCCCAATGTGCATGCCGAGCGCCTCGCATGGCCGTCGCCGTTTGACGTGATGATCGACACCATTCGCGCGCAAAAGGGAAAACGGGTTGTGGTGCTCGTAACTGGCGATCCGCTTTGGTATTCGGTGGGCGCGCGCATTTTGAAGTCCATTCCTGCCGACGAGATCACGTTTCACCCGCAATTGTCAGCGTTCCAGTTGGCGGCGGCACGGATGGGTTGGTCGTTGGCTGATATCGAAACGCTAACCGTCCATGGCCGCGCAGTGGAGCAGATCGTTTCGTACTTCGCGCCGGGGGCGCGGCTGCTCGTGCTAACAAAGGACGCGTCCTCCATCACGGATATCGCGACGTTGCTTTGCGATCGAGGTTATGCCGGGTCTGTCCTAACAGTCCTCGAAGCGCTTGGCGGGCCGAAGGAGCGTTGTGTCAATATGACGGCAGAGACAGCGCATGCTGAAGTGTCGAACTTCCAAACCTTGGCGGTTGAGTGTGTCGCGGGCGTGGATGCGATTGTTTTGCCGCGCACCGGATTGCCGGATGACGCCTTTGCGCATGACGGGAAAATGACCAAGCGGGCGGTGCGCGCACTCGCGCTTTCAAAGCTTGTGCCGTTGCGTGGCCAGATGCTGTGGGACATTGGCTGCGGCTGCGGCTCGATTGGCATTGAATGGATGCGCGGTGCGCCGGAGGCGCAGGCAATTGGTTTCGACCCAAACGCCGACCGCCGCGCGCTGGCGGCGCAAAACGCGCTTGTGCTTGGAACTCCAAAGCTGCAACTGGTCGGCGGCACCGCTCCCGATTGCCTTGAGGGGCAGCCCGCGCCTGATGCGGTGTTTTTTGGAGGCGGCATCAGTTTCGCTGCGATAGACGCAAGCATAGATGCGCTAAACCCCTTTGGCCGCGTGGTGGCTCATGCGGTCACGATGGAGAGCGAGCAGGTCATTGTGGCCGCGTGCGAAAAGTATGGCGGCGAGCTGCAGCGTGTGCATGTGGAGACGCTTTCGCCGGTTGGCCCGTATCGTGGTTGGAAGCCTGCCATGCCGGTCGTCCAGTGGTCGTGGGAGAAGCGCTGATGGTGGGCACGCTCTATGGCGTCGGCGTCGGGCCGGGCGCGCCGGACTTGATCACACTTCGAGCGTTTCGGCTGATAACCGCCGCGCCGGTGATCGCCTATCCCGCGCCAGACACGGGCGAAAGCTTTGCGCGCTCCATCGTCGGCGACATGCTCCACGACGGTAAAATCGAAGTGCCCATTGTCATCCCCATGCGCACAGAACGCTATCCCGCAGCCGAAATTTATGATCGCGCCTCAACGGAGATTACGACACATCTGGATGTAGGTCGCGATTGTGTCGTGTTGTGCGAGGGCGATCCGTTTTTCTATGGCTCATATATGTATCTGCATGATCGGCTGGCGGATCGCTATGCCTGCGAAATCGTGCCCGGTATCGCCTCGCCCATGGCGTCTGCCGCAGCGCTAGGACTGCCGCTAGTGTCTCGCAACGATGTGCTAACGATTGTGCCCGCGCCGAGCGATGACGACGCGTTGCGCGCGCAGATCACGGCGGCGGATGTGACCGTGATCATGAAGGTGGGTCGGCACGCAAAACGCGTGGTTGAATTGATTGCTGCGATGGGGCTGACAGACTGCGCCCACTACGCTGAACGCGTTACCATCGAAGGCGCTCAATTCACGTGCCCGTTGGCAAAACTGGGTGATCGCACCGTGCCGTATTTTTCGATGATCATTGTCCAGCGCAAAACGCAACGCGGGGATGTATGATGCGCTCACCGGTCATCGTCATTTTGTCGTCCAGCGCATCGGAAAATGCTGCGCGTATTCAGCAAGCCATTGGCGGCGATGTGCACGGGCTCGCAACGCGCGTCGCGGGGGCGGATGTGTCATTTGCGGGCACCAAAGCGCACCTGCAATCACTGTTCAAAGATCGCACGCCGATCATTGCCGTCATGGCGGCCGGCGCGGTGATCCGCCTGCTTGCGCCGGTGCTTGATGACAAGCATGCCGAACCTCCGGTGATCGCGGTTGCCGATGATGGCAGCGCCGTCGTGCCGCTCCTTGGCGGTCATCGTGGCGCCAACGATTTGGCGCGACGTGTGGGCGAGGCACTTGGTGTTGTGGCGGCGGTCACGACGGCAGGCGACGTCAAGTTTGGTGTGGCTTTGGACGCGCCGCCAGACGGTTACACGCTGTCTAATCCGGAGCACGCGAAGGCCTTCATGGCAGCTGTCGTGGCCGGTGCGTATGTGCAAATTGACGGCGATGCGTCTTGGCTCTTGGCAAGTGATTTGCCCATCGCGAATGACGCGAAACACCGCATTGTCGTAACCCATCAGATTGTCGAAGGAGATGCCAAGACGCTGGTCTATCACCCAAAACAACTCGTCGTTGGTATTGGATGTGAACGTGAATGTGCCGTTGAGGAAGTTCAGACTTTGGTTCAAGACGTTCTTGCAAAGAATCACGTTGCAAAACAATCAGTTGCCGGTGTCTGCTCCATCGACCTGAAGGCCGATGAAGCTGCGATCAGCGAAGCGGCGCGAATGCTCGGTGTGCCATTTCGCGTCTTTGACGCAGCCACCTTGGAGGCGCAAACACCGCGCTTGAAGAACCCGTCGGATATCGTGTTTGCCGAAGTTGGATGCCATGGCGTAGCGGAAGGTGCGGCGCTGGCGGCCGTGGGTGTGCAAGGGCATTTGTTGGTGGAAAAGACGAAGTCAAAACGGGCAACCTGCGCGGTGGCGCAAGCACCCGATGTGATCACCGAGATGCCGGGCCGTGCGCGCGGCACGCTCTTCGTCGTCGGCATCGGTCCGGGCAGCAAGGAGTGGCGTTCGCCGCAGGTAACGCGCATGGTGGGTGAGGCGACGGATCTGGTTGGCTATTCGCTTTATCTCGATCTGCTGGGCGGTTTGGCTGATGACAAAACACGCCACGACTTCGCGCTCGGTAAGGAAGAAGATCGCGTCCGCCACGCCATGGAACTGGCAGGCCAAGGCAAGACTGTTGCGCTTGTTTGCTCCGGTGATGCAGGCATCTACGCCATGGCGACCCTGGTCTATGAGCTGATCGCGAAGGACGGCGTGAGCGATGCCGCTAAGCGTATCGAAGTTATCAACGCGCCGGGTATATCCGCATTGCAAGCCGCAGCAGCGCGGGCCGGTGCGCCCCTCGGCAACGACTTTTGCACGATCTCATTGTCCGACCTTTTGACGCCGTGGGCAGACATTCAGCGGCGGGTGCGCGCAGCCGGAGAAGGTGATTTTGTAATCGCGTTCTACAACCCGGTTTCCAAGAGGCGGCGGACGCAATTGGCATGGGCTCGAGACGAGCTTTTGAGGCATCGCCCCGCTAACACGCCGGTCGTCCTGGCGACCAATCTGGGACGCGACGGCGAGGCGGTTCGCGTCGTGCCGTTGGCCGACCTGCAGGTCGACGACGTTG
>JBCBHR010000189.1:0-4623 GCA_038525365.1 Pseudomonadota bacterium
GAAACATCGAAACTGACCAAGCATTTCGCCCCAGCCCGCGATCTCTGGGTGCCAGTGAGCTTCCCTTCGACGGGCACGGTCGGCGAATACTGGGCGTGCCGCGAAGCGGTCACCGTCCAAGACATGTCCGGGCTCCGCAAATACGACATTGTCGGCCCCGATGCCGAGCGGTTGCTGCAGAAAACCATGACACGCGACGTTGCACGGCTTGCTGTTTGGCGCGGAACCTACGCCCTCATCTGCGATGAAGCGGGCGCTGTCATTGATGACGGCACGCTGTTCCGCCTCGGACCTGATCAATTCCGCTGGTGCTGCGGCCATGAGGAAAGTGCGCGCGCACTCAATGCGATTGCACAAAGCGAAGGCTTGCAGGCGCGCATCCTTGCGATGGGCAGCGCGCTTCCAAATCTCGCCGTGCAGGGGCCAAGTTCCCGCGACGTGCTGCGCAGATTCGTCTTCACACAGGCAAGCGTTCCAGAACTCGACGATCTGAAATGGTTTGGGGTCACAGTCGGCCGCGTCGGGGACCGCGATGGCATACCTTTTATGCTGTCGCGGTCCGGATATACGGGCGAACTCGGGTACGAGCTCTTCTGCGCCAAGGAGCACGCAACAACGCTCTGGCATGCGATCATGGAGGCAGGGGCCGAGTTTGGCATCAAGCCAATGGGATCAGCTGCGTTAGACCTCTTGCGTGTCGAAGCCGGTCTCGCCGCGGCCAATGCGGAATTTGCGCCCGGTGTGGACGCGCTGGAAGCGGGTCTCGGTTTTGCGGTCAACTTCAAGAAGAGCGACTTCGTTGGCAAGGCCGCGCTTGAACGCAACGCCGAAGCGCCTCGCAAATTGCTCAAGGGCCTGTGGTTTCAAGGCGATGATGTGCCCGCGCACGGCGCCCATGTTTATCACGGCGAGCGCCCGGTGGGTGTGGTCACATCGGCTGTCCGTTCGCCGATGTTTGAGCGCGCAATTGCCATAGCGCGCGTCGCCGTGGAATTCGCCGACACCGGCACCGAACTGGAAGTCGGGCAATTGGACGGGCACATGAAGCGCTTGCCGGCGACGGTCTGTGACATCCCGTTTTACGACCCCAAACGCGAAAGGGCACGCGCTTGAACGATGCGGTAGTCGAACTGGAAGGTGTGTGGAAGGTCTTTGGCGCACGCGCCGATGAAGCAATGCAGGCCATTCGCGACGAGGGGATTGGCAAGGCCGAAGTCCTGAAGCGCTTTAACGCGGTGGTCGGTGTCAAAGACGCAAGCTTCAAGGTCGCGGAAGGCGAAATCTTCTGCCTCATGGGGCTCTCCGGTTCCGGCAAGTCGACACTCGTGCGCCACATCAATCGGCTCATAGAACCGTCGGCTGGAAAAATCCGCATCATGGGCGAGGACATGAACGCCATGAAAGCGGAACAATTGCGCGCAACACGCGCCGACAAGATCGGCATGGTGTTCCAAAACATGGCGCTGCTGCCGCACAGGTCCGTGCGTGACAATATCGGCTTTGCATTGGAGCTTCGCGGCATCGACGGCTACAGCCGCGCCAAAGCCGCCGACGCCGCACTCGAAACCGTCAGCCTCCATGGCTATGGCGACCGACTGCCATCGGAACTCTCCGGCGGCATGCAGCAGCGCGTTGGGCTTGCCCGCGCGCTCGCCGCCGACCCGGAAATCCTGCTGATGGACGAGCCGTTTTCAGCGCTCGATCCGCTGATCCGCCGCAACCTTCAAGACGAGTTTCTGGGCCTGTCCCAAAACCTGCGCAAGACCACGATTTTCATCACCCACGATCTTGATGAAGCCATCCGCATGGGTGACCGCATCGGGATCATGAAGGATGGCGAGATTGTCCAGATCGGAACCGCAGAAGACATCGTCACTGCGCCCGCCGATGATTATGTCGCCGACTTCGTCGCGGGCATTTCGAGGCTCAAGCTGGTGTCAGCAGCCAAGATCATGGTGCACCCGGAAAAGCACGGCCCCATCAGCAAGGGCGATCATCCGGTCGCGCATCCTGACGATGATCTCGACACGCTGGTCGCCGTCAGCACGGGCACGGAACTGCCGGTTCTCATCAAGGATGACGACAAGGTGGTGGGGGTCGTCACCAAGGACACGCTGCTTTTGGGACTTCAGGGGAACGACAACGCATGAGTGGGGCAGAGCAAATCGAAGTCGTCGAGCGCGACGTCAGCGTCGGCACGTTCGTCGGGACCGGTGAGCCATATTACGCCAGCGCATTCGAGCGCATCCAGAAGGGCGAGATGCCGCGCTGGGCCATGCACATCTGGGGCCTGCTCGTGCCGTGGCTGTGGGCGGCTTCACGCGGCGTATGGCTCATGTTCTGGCTGTCGCTGGCGTTTGATGTGCTCGCCCTCGTCTGCCTGATGCAGCTCTTCAAATATTCGCCTTTGCTTGCAGAAGCAGCGCTTGATCCGGAGGCCAACAGAACGCTCATTGCGCGCTATTCCAACTGGATCACGGTCTATGGCTGGGCGGCGCTGATCGTTTTTATCGGTGGGCGTCTGTTCATCGGCAGCATGACGAATCGCTGGTATTATGGCCAATACACGCGCTGGCGCATCGATCATGACGTGCCGCACGGCACCGCCATGCGTCGCCTGATCATCGGCCTTGTCATCATCGCCATCGTCGCGCCGCTGACCACATACCGCGCAACACAGCTTCGCTTGGATGAGCGCGCCTGTTTTAACCAAATCCGCGCCGCTGAAAGCGTTGAGTTGTTGCTCACCCAGTTCACCGTTGACGATCTGGAAAGCCTTGCCGGAACCGTGCGAGAGCGTGCCGCAGATGCGCAATCGCGCTTCAACCAACTTGACGCCATTGCCGAACGAAGCGCTGAGCAAAACGAGCAGCGCAGCGCAGCGCGCAGCGAGGCCCGCGACCTGTCACGCAGCGCCGATCTCGTCGATGAATTCAATGGCATCTCGACCCGCGATCGCTTTGATTGTTTGTTCATCGACGATTTTCCAACGCTCGCCCGCCTCAATCCACCGGTCGACGTCACCTATCGCCGCGTGACCAATGACGACGGCAACACGGAAGTCATCGAGCAGGTAAAACCACCGGTCGAAGGCCGCAAGGTAACGCTGTTCACATACTCTGCCGAGAGCATCGACATCTCAATCAACTGGCTGCGGGCGTCTTTTGCGGGAACCTTTGACGCCATGACGAGCGTCCTGCGCCAATCGCTTATCCGCGTTGAAGTGGCGTTCATGCAGACGCCGTGGCTGGTCGTCGCGTTTCTTTTCCTGGCTTTGAGTTGGGCCTACACGAATTGGGCGACCACGATATTCGTCGGCCTGTCGCTGGCATTCCTCGCGCTGTTTGAGCTCTGGCAAATCGCGATGCAGACGATGGCGCTTGTCGTCGTCGCAACGGCCGTCTGCGTCCTCATCGGATTGCCTGTGGGGATATGGATGGCGAAGAATAAAGTCGCGCGCTTCATCACCGAACCCATTCTCGACGTGATGCAGACCATTCCGTCGCTCAGTTACCTTGTCCCGGCTGTGGCTTTCTTCGGCATATCGCAACCGCCAGCGGTGCTTGCGACCGTCGTCTTCGCCATGCCGCCCATGATCAAGCTGACGGCGCTTGGCATCCGGCAGGTGCCAGAAAGCACCAAGGAGGCGGCGCTCGCGTTTGGCGCATCGGAGCGACAGCTGTTGCGCAAGGTGGAATTGCCCATGGCGGTTCCGTCAATCATGGCCGGGCTCAACCAGACCATCATGCTTGCGCTTTCCATGGCCACGATCTCGGCCTTTATCGGCGCCGAGGGACTTGGCGCCATCGTGACCTCCGCTCTGGGCGATGCCCAGGCGGGCAAAGGTCTGCTCGCGGGCATCGCCATCGCGCTCGTTGCGATGATGATCGACCGCATTCTCCGCGGCATCCGCAGTTCTTTCAGCCGCATCTAAACCGCGACCATCATGAACCGAAAAAGGGAGTATCATTCATGAAAGCCTTAAAAACCTCAGTTGCCGTTGCAGCGCTTACGCTCGCAACGACCAGCGCCTTCGCGCAGGAAAAAATAACCTTCTCCGACCTTAGCTGGAACGGCGCGCAGGCCATCGGCCACGTCCTGTCGACCATCATCGAAGAGCAGATGGGTAGCGACGCGGAAATCGTGTCCGGCATGAACCAAGCCGCTGTCATCTTCGCAGGCATGGACAAGGGCGACGGTTCCATCGACGTCATGACCGATGTCTGGATGCCCAACCAGCAAGCGCTGTGGGATGAATACATCGAGGGCAACCAGACCGTAGTCGTCAACGAGCCCTACAAAGGCACATCCAACATCTACGTGCCGACTTACATGACAGACAAAGTCAAAAGCATCGAGGACCTGAAGAACCCTGAGATCGCCGCCATGTTTGACACGGACGGCAACGGCAAGGGCGAATACTGGGCCGGTGACGTCTCCTGGCAGTCCACCAAACGCTGGCAGATCAAGTTCAAATCCTATGGCTTGGATAGCCTGTGGGAGCCGAACATCGTTTCTGGTGATACCTTCAAGGCCGGTCTGGCTGCTGCCTATGCCGCGTCGCAGCCACAGCTGTTCTACTACTGGACACCAGAAGCTTTGCACGTCCAATACGACCTGAAC
>JBCBHR010000190.1:0-4615 GCA_038525365.1 Pseudomonadota bacterium
ATTGTGGTTCGTTTTGGTTAAACCGGCGTTTTGCGCGCGCGGCAAACTGTTTTGCTTCCCGGTACCGCCCGGCGTGGAAATTCGCCTCGGCAGTCGCAAGCTCCGCATTGCCCGTTTCATTCAGCCGACCGTAGGCCATTGCCAGATGTCGGTATGCGCGCGAGTTCACGGGGTCAGTGGCAATCGCAACTTCCAGTTCGCCAACGGCACGGCGCAGGCTCTGTTCGTCGCCCGCAAGCACAAGCGCGTGGCCAAGCGCGACCTGAATGGTGGGCGCTTCACCACCGCTCAGTTCCACCGCCTTGGAGAACGCCGAAATTGCGCCACGCACATCCTGCGAGCGCAAAAGGATTTCGCCCTTCATTTCGTAGAAGTAGGGGTCACGGGGACGTTCACGGATGAGCGCGTCGATTTTGGCAACTGCGTTTCGAGGGTTGCCATAAAGGAACGTCGCGACTGCATCGCCGTAGCGACCGGCAAGTGTGTTGCGCTTGTTGGCGAATGTGCGGTCCAGCGCACCGCGACCGTAGATGTAGGCGAGGATTTTCGCCCGTGCACGGTCATGGCGCTCCACGAGAGACGGTTTGTCGGCCTTGTTGAAGTGCGGGCTCGCGCGCGCAATCGTCTCCAGCGAAGACATGCGTTCGCGTGGCAGCGGATGGCTGATTTGATAGGGGTCTGGCTGCGTAGCGCGCAGTGAGAGAGTTCGCTGGAACCGCGTAAAAGTTGTCAGAAGCCCTTTTGCCGATTGGTTTGTCGCATTCAGATAATCGACGGCTGTGCGGTCTGCGGTCAGTTCTTCCGAGCGGCGATAGGCGAGAAGGCCGCGTCGGGCAATCTCAGCGCCCCCGGCAGCCAAACCGGCACCAGCGCGGGCGCCATCGCCTGAGCCGGATGCGCCAGCAGCAATGGCGGCGCCGATGCCAATCGCTGCAGTCACGGTCGCGATCGTCTGTGCGCGGTCAATCTGCTGGCGCAACCGATCCTGATGCCCACCCGCCAGATGCCCGATCTCATGGGCAAACACGCCGATCAGCTCATTGGGCGTTTGCGATTCTACAATCGCGCCGACGTTGACGAAGATTTTGCGGCCCGAAACGAAAGCGTTGAATGAGCGCGAGTTGACGAGCACGATATCCACGCGGCTGCGATTGAGGCCTGCTGCGCGCAACAATGGGTCAGCATAGTCACGCATCAGCGCTTCGATTTCGGCATCACGCACCAGCGGCAAGCGGCGCGTCTGTGCATCGGCTTGCGGGATCGTGGTCGTAACCAGCAAAATCGCAATCGTCGCCACAACGACAACGTTGCGCAAAACGTGGTGTGCGAATAAGGGCAGCATTCTGCGTTCAGCTAACGGCAATTGAACTCTCCAAAAAGTGCATTGGTGTCGATTGCGGCGCTTTTGCGATCAACAAGGTGTGACATGCTCAAAGTCTCCAACCGCAGCGCTGTTGCGCCGTTTCATGCCATGGACGTGTTTGCAAAGGCGACGCGGCTGGCCGCTAATGGGGCTGACGTCATTTCGTTGGCAGTCGGACAACCCTCCGCACAAGCTCCGCAACTGGTTCGTGAAGCGGCAGCAAAGGCGGCGCTTGAGGCCAATATCAGCTACACCAATGCGCTTGGGCGCGATGAGCTGCGCCAGGCAATCGCCGCCCATTACGCGGATGCATATGGTCTGGATATTCCCGCTTCACGCGCGGCGGTCACAACCGGATCATCGGCGGCGTTCTCGCTTGCCTTTTTGGCGCTCACCGAGCCCGGCGGTCGCGTGGCGATCACCGCACCGGGTTATCCTGCATACCGCAACATCATCCGCGCTTTGTCACTCGATTGTGTGGAGCTTGAGACGGTCGATGGTGGGTTCGATGTCGACGCGCTCAAGGCGGCGCACTTGGATAAGCCCATCGACGTTCTTCTGTTGGCGAGCCCCGCCAACCCGACCGGCAGTGTGCTGTCTGAGGCGGAGTTGCGCGCGATCATGGCGGCGTGCGCCGAGGCGGGTATCGTATTCATTTCAGACGAGATTTATCACCGGTTGAATTTCACCGCCGATGACGTCTGCGCGGCGTCAATCAGTGATGACGCGATCATCATCAATTCGTTTTCGAAATATTACTGCATGACTGGCTGGCGCATCGGTTGGATGATCGTGCCGGAGGCGATGGTGCGCACAATCGAGCGACTGGCCCAAAGCCTCTACATCAGCGCGCCGGACATCGCGCAGCGCGCTGCCATGCATGCGTTTGACGCGACCGGCGAGTTGGATGCCATTCGCGACACCTATCGCGCAAACCGTCAATTGCTGGTTGAGCAACTTCCCGCCATGGGCTTGCCATTTGCCGCGCCGCCAGACGGCGCCTTCTACGCGTGGATGGATGTCAGCCGGTACACCGACGACTCCATGGCTTTCGCGCATCGTATGCTGGATGAAATCCATGTGGCGGTCGCACCCGGCATCGACTTTGACCCGTATCATGGCGACCACCGCCTTCGCATGTCCTATTGCGGCAGCCAAGACCAGGTTAGCGTAGCGCTCTCGCGCATGTCAGACTGGCTTTCCTTGCAGGGGCGCTGAGACGAAAAAGCCCCGCGATTTTCGGGGCTTGATCTTCAATCTTCAACTTGCTTTCAAAGGAAGCCGCGCCGCGACCACCAACCGGCGCGTTTCTTTGGCTTTTCTTCCGGCTCGGTTGCGGAGACCACTACCGGCTCAACATCGAAATCGATGTTGGCCTCGGTCGCGCGCTGGCGATCACTTTCGCTTTCACCGTCGCCTTCGCTGTCGGCAACACCGTCATCGGTCGCATCATCGTCTTGCGGCGCGGCATCTTCCACTGCTTCGACACTGTCTGCACTGTCATCTACCTCTAAGACCGCTGGTTCATTGACGGTGACTTCAGGCTCTGCGGCCACGCTTTCGCTTGGCTCTTGAACCTCAACAGCGTCGGCGGTGACGGAGACCGCCTCCGTCTCAGCGTGCTCGGCATCAGCTTTGGGCTCGACATCAGCTTTGTGTTCGGCAGCAGCCTCTTCATCGAATGCGCCAGACGCGACCAGATCGGCTAGTGGGCCAACCGGTTCAGCATCTGGGATACGGAGTTCGCGGTTGCGACGATTGCGGCCGCCGCGTTTTCCGCGGGACCGGCGACGCCGTTTGCGACCGCGGCGCTCATCGCCGTTTTCCTCACCGTCCGCAGCGGCTACGTCTTCGTCGCCGTCATTGCTGTCCGTTTCGGTATCGGTTGCGGACGCTGCATCCGCCTCAGCGGGTTGCTCGTCGCGATCACGGTTTTTTCCGCCGCGGCGTCTGCGCTTGCGCTTGCGTCCTTTACCCTGATCGTCGTCTTCGCTTGTCTCGGTTTGCGGCGCAAAGAATGAGTTCGCATCGAAGCTCTCGCCGGAACCTTCATTGCGACCTTCGCTGCTGCCGTCGGCATCGCCACTACCATTGTCCGCATCGGCCTCATCGCCAACGCCCATGCTCACAACGGACGTTTCACGCGGTACGCGATCGGAAACGCCGCCACGCTCAATGGCAAACATTTCTGCGCCAATCTCATTGTCGGCATCGACTGTTATCGTCACGCCGAAGCGCTCTTCCATATCGGTCAATGTTTCGCGTTTTTTGTTCAGCAGATAGAGCGCTGTGTCGACTGGCGTGCGCACGCCAAGATCGAATTTGGCATTGCGCGTCAGTTGCTCTTCGAGTGAGCGGACGAGGTGCAAAGCAATCGCCTGCGGCGAACGCACGTAGCCTGTGCCATTACATGCTTTACAGACCGACATCGTGCTTTCCAGCACGCTTGCGCGCATTCGTTGACGGCTCATTTCCATCAGGCCGAAATGCGAGATGCGTCCGACCTGAATGCGCGCACGATCCGATTTCAGGCATTCTTTCAGCCGTTTTTCGACAGAGCGGTTGTTGCGCTGCTCTTCCATGTCGATGAAGTCGATAACGATCAGGCCTGCCAGGTCACGCAGACGCAATTGGCGGGAGACTTCTTCGGCAGCCTCCAAATTTGTCGCAAGTGCCGTCTCCTCGATGGAGTGCTCACGTGTTGATTTGCCGGAGTTGACGTCAATGGCAACCAGCGCCTCCGTCTGGTTAATGATCAGATAGCCGCCGGATTTCAGCGTAACCTGAGGTTGGACCAATTTGTCGAGCTCGGCTTCCATGCCCGTTTTGGCGAGGATCGGCGCGGGGTCTGTCCAACGCTTCACGGTGCCCGCATTGTCAGGCATCATCATCGCCATGAAGTCTTTTGCTTCGCGGAACCCGTTGTCGCCGGAGACGACGACCTCTTTGAAGTCGGAATTGTAAAGATCGCGGATGGCGCGCTTGATGAGGCTGCCTTCCTCATAAACGAGCGAAGGCGCACTCGATGACAGTGTCAGATCGCGCACATTGTCCCACAGCCGCATCAGATAGTCATAGTCACGCACGACTTCCTGTTCCGGCTGGCTTGCGCCTGCGGTGCGCAGAATTACGCCCATACCCTTTGGAACATCGAGCTTTTTGACGATGTCCTTGAGGCGCTTTCGATCCGATATGTTGGTGATCTTGCGCGAGATGCCGCCGCCGCGCGCGGTGTTTGGCATCAAAACCGAG
>JBCBHR010000191.1:0-4589 GCA_038525365.1 Pseudomonadota bacterium
CGGAGCGCGTGGCGTTGATCTCGTTGCTTGGGAAAGCTTCGGCGCAGGCTGGGTGACAGATGGTGTCAAACAGCTGAAGCTGGCCGATCAACGCACGATCATCGCAGACTATGGCGTATTGCCGGACCTGGCTGAGATCGATTTTTCCCGCGATGTGGTTTTCACATGGAACGGCACGACGTCGGGCGTGCGTGTGCCAAACGCAGACTTCATACCTGCCGACCGCGCAGGCTTGACGCTTTGCGACGCGACCTCCGCAGCGTTTGCCCAAGACCTCGATTTTGCCAAACTCGACGTCACCACGTTCTCTTGGCAAAAAGTGCTGGGCGGTGAGGGTGGCCACGGTGTGATCATCCTGTCGCCGCGCGCCGTTGAACGGCTTGAGAGCTACACGCCGCCATGGCCGCTGCCAAAAATCTTCCGCCTCACAAAGGGCGGCAAACTGATTGACGGTATTTTCGAGGGCGCGACCATCAACACGCCATCCATGCTGTGCGTTGAGGACTATCTTGATGCGCTCAACTGGGCGCAGTCGATCGGTGGATTGGAAGCGCTGATTGCGCGTGCTGATGCCAATGTCAATGCGATCCAGTCTTATGCGGATCAAGTGGATTGGCTTGAGAATTTGGCCGTTGATCCCGAAACGCGCTCCAACACATCCGTGTGTCTCAAATTCACCCACCCTGCAGTCGTCGCACTTCCCGAAGCCGAACAGGCGGCCTTTGCCAAGGCGATCGTCTCGGCGCTCGACAAGCAGGGTGTTGCCTATGACATCGGGGCGTACCGCGATGCGCCCCCAGGCTTGCGCATTTGGGCCGGGGCAACGGTTGAAACCGCCGACCTGCAAGCGCTGATGCCGTGGATCGGCTGGGCGTTTGAGCAACAATTGGCAACGCTTAGCCAGCAGGCTGCCTGACAGTCTTTTCGGGCGCGCCCCGCGCCCGCCTTTCTCGCAATTCAATCAATTGATGGAGGCCAAAACCATGGCTGCACCACGCGTTCTCGTATCGGACAAGCTTTCACCCACCGCCGTCCAAATCTTCAAGGATCACGGCATTGATGTCGATTTCCAGCCGGATGTCGGTAAGGACAAGGATAAGATGCAGGAGATCATCGGCCAATATGATGGTCTTGCGATCCGGTCCGCAACAAAGGCCACTGAGAAACTGATTGCGGCTGCTGACAATCTCAAGGTTATCGGTCGAGCGGGCATCGGTGTCGACAATGTCGATATTCCCGCCGCTTCCAAGCGCGGCATCATTGTGATGAACACGCCGTTCGGCAACTCAATCACCACGGCGGAGCACGCAATCTCGTTGATGTTGGCCGTTGCCCGTCAAATCCCCATGGCCAACGCGTCTACGCACGCCGGCAAGTGGGAGAAATCCAAATTCATGGGCGTCGAGGTGACGGGTAAAACGCTCGGCCTGATCGGCGCGGGCAATATCGGTTCAATCGTCGCAAGCCGTGCCATTGGTTTGAAGATGAAGGTCGTCGCCTTCGACCCGTTTCTGTCGGAAGACCGCGCCATGGAAATCGGCGTTGAGAAAGTCGAACTGGATGAGCTCTTTGCACGTGCCGATTTTATCACGCTGCACACGCCGCTGACCGACAAGACGCGCAACATTATCGATGCGGACGCGCTTGCGAAAATGAAGGATGGCGTTCGCATCATCAACTGCGCGCGTGGCGGCCTGATTGTGGAAGAAGCGCTCGCAGACGCATTGAAATCGGGCAAGGTGGCGGGTGCCGGTGTTGACGTGTTTGAAACCGAACCGGCAACTGAAAACCCGCTGTTCGATTTGCCAAATGTCGTCTGCACCCCGCATCTGGGTGCATCAACATCGGAAGCACAGGAAAATGTTGCGCTTCAGGTGGCCGAACAGATGAGTGACTATTTGCTCAATGGTGCGGTCTCCAACGCGATCAACATGCCGTCCATCACAGCCGAAGAAGCGCCGGTTCTAAAACCGTTCGTGAAACTTGCTGATGTGCTGGGCTCGTTTGCTGGGCAGGTGACTGAGTCGCCCATCGTGGAAGTCGAGATCCTTTATGATGGTGTCCCGGCTTCGCTAAACACCAAGGCTCTGACAAGCGCTGCGCTTGCGGGGCTCATCCGGCCCTTGGTTGCCGACGTGAACATGGTGTCCGCGCCGATCATGATCAAAGAACGCGGCGTGAAGGTGCAGGAAGTCACCCGTGACAAGTCCGGTGTTTATGACGGTTACATCAAGGTCACTGTGACGACCGAGCGCCAGCAACGCTCTGTCGCAGGCACCGTCTTCTCCGACGGCAAGGCGCGTTTCATTCAGATAAAAGGCATCAACATGGATGCCGAGATCGGTGAGCGCATGATCTATGTCACCAACCGCGATGAGCCGGGCGTGATCGGCCATATGGGCGTGACCATGGCCAAGCACAACGTCAACATCGCGAACTTCCAGCTTGGCCGCACCGGCACCGGCGGCGACGCCATCGCGCTTCTCTATGTGGATGGCGAGGTGAGCCAAGCGGCACTGGATGATCTCACCGATCACCCGTCCATGCTGCAGGCCAAACCGCTGGTTTTTGCCATCGATTGATCTTCAAACGGGAGGGCGCTCAAAGTTCCGCTTTGAGCGCCCTCATCGTTTTGTGCAGCCCGTTGTATACGTTGTCGACGTAGATGGGCCCGAAGATGATCTCAAACCTGTCCGCCGATGCATCATACTCGACGGTCATGATGTGTTGGTTGCGGTTGAAAAAGTCGCTCGACATGTCGAGCAGCGTGACCGTCCGCTTTGCCGCCGACCCATGCTCACCGATCACGAAAGTTCGGATTGTCAGGCTGTCATCGTCGCCGATGGGTGACTGAATGCGCGATGTAAAGTCGGTCGGCTCTTGCCAAATCGCGAGGTTTTGCTCAGCGCGCCACGCCTCAAATGACCGCCAATCCTCCATGGGTAAAAGGCCATCGGGAAAGACGTCATTCCAAGCTTCGGCGGACACATCGGTCATTGTGTAACCGCTGGCATTGACCTGTTGGGGCGGGGCAAATCGGTAGCAAACGCGGCCGCCATTTTGCGTTTCATAGATGCGCTTCAATGCCGTTGGCAGGCCAAAGGTCTGAAAACCCCACTCTTCGATGAACGCATCAATGGTCGCCCTTTCAACCGGGCCAATGCTGTCATCGGGCAACCAAAAACTGTCGGCGTTTGACAGACGCGTGCTAATGCGCGTGTCGCCAATCTCGTTTTTCTCCTCAAACGCCGGTCTGCCGTATTGGCGCAGGCGCGTCAGAAACGTCTCGACATCGGGGAAGACATGATTCGCGTGCGGATCGTCCAAGTCCGGGATGCTGATCACGCCGGGACTGTCTTTGCCGTCGCGATAGTCCAGCATCAACGCGCTATCGAAGGCTGCCGAGATCACAATCAGCCTTTCTGGCTCGTCGTGAAGGTCGCGCCAGGGCGTCCGGTTGTCGATGAAATCCAGCCGGTCTGACAGCGTCGCCAAGGTCACCCATTGCTCGAGCTTTAAGAACGTGCCCGGCTGTATGTATGGTCCATCCGGGAAGACCTGGATTGGCTGGTCAGTGCCCGTGTCCTGTGCCGGTATCGCAACCGTATACTCCGATGTGCCACCATTGGAGGCTTTGAAGAACGGCAGCAGGTCGTTGGGAAGCGAGACATCGAGCGCGGCACTCGCCTTGCTCCACTGTTCCGGTGTCACGCCTTGGCCGGGGCTTCCTGCCTTCCAGAACCGGTCGGGGTCGAGGGGATTTGGTGGTTTGCCAAACGCAACTTCTTTGGGTTCATCGCCGTCGCGCAGATCCTCATCGAAATCGATTTCGTGGCAGGCGGCCAGAAACGCATCGAAGCTCTCAAAGCGCATCAGCTCCTTTTCGTCCTCATTTTGGTCGAACAGGAGCACACCCGGCTCGTCGCCATTGCGATAGTCGAGGGCCGTGCCATAGCCTGTACGTGCGGCAATCAGGATGAGTTGGTCTGAGCCCGGTATCCAATATTGGGTCGCTTCAGGATCGTCGGGATCGTCGTACGCCACATAGTCGTCGCGCAGGCTCCGCAGATCCTTGAGCGGGTTCAGAACGTCATAATCATAGGCGAATGCGGTCAGCCAATTATCATGGGTGCGCGGTGCGTCCGGGCGTTTGGGCACGAAAAACGTCGGCAAGCTTCCGCCGTCTTGCACCTTGTAGATGTTGCGCAGCGTTTCAGGCAGCTTCACACCAAGGCGTTTTTCGGTCTCTGCAACCATTGCCTCGCTTGCCTGTTTCGGCTCGCGCTTTGGCTTGTCACCTTTGTGATCGACGATGTCGGTCAGCGCCATGCCGGTGCTGTTGCGGCGGCTGAAATGCCAACCGTTGAAGAAGGTGTCGGGCGTGATCTCTCTGGCAATGGTTCCGAAATCACCGTCCTCGTCCCACACCGCCTGCGATGCGTTGTCTGGCGCTTTTGTTGCGTCCGATTTTTCTGTCACCAAGGTCTCCGGTTTAGCGCGCTCCGCAAAGGCGATGACGCCGGTCATCGGCACCATGAGAAGTATGAAGGCGGTGATGAGGCCGATGTCGGAACCTGTGACATTCCAGG
>JBCBHR010000192.1:0-4567 GCA_038525365.1 Pseudomonadota bacterium
AGTGGCCCTTTGTTGCGCGTGCCTGCCTCGCTCTCCTCCCAAGCATGGGCGAGGATGCCGACGGCGCGCGACAGGCAAAAGATGCCTCGCGCCAGAGCCGGCGCAAAACCGAGTTCTGCGTAAATCACCGCAGTGGCGCCATCGATGTTCATCGGGATTGGTTTGCCTTTGCGTTTGGCAAGCTCAGCCTCCAGCGCAAGTGCCAGCGATTTGAAGTGTCCATCAACCGTGCCCGCATTAATTGCGTGATCGACAAGTGCCATGAGACGTGGCGCGCGGGGATCGATTGGATGGAAGCGATGGCCGAAACCCGGCAGATACTTGCTAGACTGCCCCGGACGATGATCAAGGTACCACGCAACTGCTTGCGGGTCTGTGACGCCGTCATTGTGCGCGGCTTGACGCAGATCGTGCAGCATCTCCACACATTGCTGCCCTGCCCCGCCATGCACGTCGCCAAGCGCATTGATGCCCGAGGCCATGGCGTTGTTCAGGCCAACGCCGCAACTTGCCGTCATGCGGGCAATCGCGATGCTCGGCGCTTGCGGCCCATGATCGACGGACGCCACGAGCGCAGCTTCCAAGAGTTTTGCTTCATCGGCCGAGGGCATCGAGCCTCGCGTCATCATCCAGATCATCTGCGGAAAGGATACGTTTCCGATGAGATCCTCAATTGGATGCCCACGCAATGCGATCTTGCCTGGCGCCATGTCGATGATCGCGTTTTGCCACCATGCTTCTGCACGCCGTTGGCCGTCATCATGTTCGTCTTGGCTCACAATGCGCCCTCCTCGCGAAGCACAGCAATATCGTTGGCGGAATAACCCAATTCACCCAGTATCGCGTCCGTATCGGCACCAAGAGCTGGCGGCGGCGCATCGGTGCTCGGCGTTTCCCCGTCAAGCCGAAAGCCCGGCGCCGCGATGCGCACTTCATTGTCTGTCCCGGGCGCTATCCCTGCGGATTGTATCTGGCCTCGCTCGACAATGTGCCGATGCGCAAGCGCATCAGGTACGCTTTGAACCGGCCCACAAGGCACGCCAACCGCACTGAGCGCCTCAAACCAGTCCATTGCTGACTGCGAAGCAAGCGCAGCCTCGATCTCAACCGTCAGCGCGGGCCGATTATCCAATCGCGACTGTCGCACGGCAAAACGCGCGTCAGCCTTCAGATCACCTCGCCCGACCGCGTCGCAGAGGGCTTCAAACTGTTCCTGCTTGTTGGCAGAGATGTTGATCAGCCCGTCGCCCGTTTGAAATGTGCCGGATGGAGCGGCGGTGAAATTGTCATTGCCCATTGGCTGTGGATGCTTGCCTGCCATCAAATGGTTCGACACCACCCAACCCATGGTCGCGATCACGGATTCCAACATCGAAACGTCGATCATTCGACCACGGCGGTCTTTTGGTTCGGCCAGTGCCGCGCTTATCGCAAACGCTGCCGTCAGCCCGCCAATCGTGTCAGCCATGGGATAGCCAACCCGGTAAGGAGCGGTATCGGATGCGCCGGTGATGTCCATGACGCCGGACATGCCCTGAATGATTTGATCATAGGCAGGCAAATGCGCCAGCGGGCCGTCCTGACCAAACCCTGAAATGGCACAATAAATCAGGGCGTCGTGGTCCGCTTTGAGCGCATCGTAGTCCAGCCCCAGCCGTTTCATCACACCGGGCCGGAAATTCTCAACGACAACATCTGCGGTTTGCACAAGGCGCTTGAAAGCTGTCTTCCCAGCAGCGCTTTTGAGGTTGAGCGTCAGCGACCGTTTGCCCGTATTCTGCGCCATAAACGACACACCCATCAGCTTCGCGTTTAATGCCGGATCAGCGCCCAACTGCCGGGCCAAGTCTCCGGCTCCGGGCACCTCAACCTTGATCACATCAGCACCAAGGTGCGCGAGTTGATGGCAGCAGAATGGACCGGCGAGCACATTGGTGAGGTCCAGCACACGAATGCCGGACAGCGGTTGCGGGCTCATGATCTTGTCGTTCGGTTCAGCATGAGCGGGATCATCACGGTCAAGAACAGGATGCGCAAGACGTGATGGGCGGCAATGAACGCCGGATTGGCACCAAGCATGATGCCCATTGCGGCCATTGTCTCCAGTCCACCGGGCGCGAAAGCAATCAGCAAATGCGCTGGTTCAACGGCGATGAATTGCGCGACCACCAGGGCAGCTGCACCGGAGACCAACAATGCCACTCCCGTTACAACGCCCGAAGCGCCGAGCGCTTGGCGAAGCTTGGCCCAACTGATGCCATTGAAACGGGTGCCGATCAGGACGCCCATGAGTGCAAATGCGGGAATGCTCAGCCATTGCGGAACTACGCCTGGCACAGTTTCGGTGACGTGAAACCCGGCCGAGACAAACAGTCCGCCAATGAGGAAGGCCGCCGGGACACGCAGTTTGGTGAAACCGAAGCCGAGCGCCACCGATAGCGCCGCCACGATAGTCAGTCCGACCGCAGCCATCGGCACGCCTTCCAGCGAAAAGCGCGGCTCCAGGTCCGCATTGGTTACCGCCAGGATTGCAGGCACCGCGAGCGTGAGCGTGAGAACCCGCATAGTCTGGACGATGGACAGGACCGGGATATCCGCCTTGGTTTCGGTGGAGAGACCGAGAACAAAACTGAGATGGCCCGGCGCTGACGCCAGGACTGCCGTCTGCGGATCGTATTGAAACATGCGCGCAAGGATGCGCGTGCAGATCAGCATGATGGCGATCAGCGCCGCAAAGAGCGTCAGGATGGAAAACGGCCATTGCGCCGCTGTCGCAAGCGTTTCCGGCGTTACCCCTGCGCCCATCGTCATCCCGATCACGACAAAGACCGCGTTGCGCACCACATTGGGCAATGCCACGGGCACGCCCAAGACGGCCATGACAGAGACCAGCAATGCTGGGCCGGTCAGGAATGGGGCCGGGAATGAAAGCGCCCACGCGCCAACCGCGCCGATGCCGCCAAGCGCGACCGCCGTCGCCTCGGCTTGACCTGAGCGGGGGTTGGTCATCGGTTCAATCGCCGCTGGACGTTGTTTTCTCGTAGGCTCGATCTTTCAGTCGACGGATTTGGCTCGTCAGGAATGGCGCCACCAAACACAGGCCCGCAATGATCAGGATTGTCAGCGTCAGTGGGCGCTCCCACAGGAACGACCAGCTGTCATTGTTGATCAACAGCGCCCGCCGCAGGTTTTCTTCCATCATCCCACCGAGGATGAAGCCAAGGATCATTGGTGCCATCGGGAAATCAAGCAGGCGCAACACCACCGCGACCACGGCAAAGATGACCATGAGCTGGATGTCGAACGTGTTGAATGACACGAAGTAGACGCCGATCAGCGAGAAAAACAGGATCAGCGGCAGCAGGAACCGGCTTGGAATTGCGAGCACACGCGCGATGTACGGGATCAACGGCAGGTTCAGCACCAGCAGGATAATGTTACCGATCCACATGGACACAATCACCGACCAAAACACCTCCGGCTGGTCAATGTAAAGCCGAGGGCCAGGCTGAATTCCATAGCCGATCAGCGCGCCGAGCATGATCGCGGTCGTGCCCGAACCCGGAATGCCAAGCGTGAGAAGCGGAACAAACGAACCCGTTGCGGCTGCATTGTTTGCGGTTTCAGGGGCCGACAAGCCGCGCACTGACCCTTTGCCAAACTCCTTGCCCTTTTCAGGACCGGCGAGACGTTGTTCGGTGCCGTAGGCGAGAAACGATGCGATGGTAGCGCCAGCGCCGGGCAGCACGCCGATTAGGAAGCCAAGCACCGATGAGCGCCCAATGACCGGCGCCATTTCTTTGATTTCTTCCTTGGAGACCGCCATGGAACCGAGGTTCTCCGAGGCTTCCTTTTCCTTTAGCCGCGATGCGTCGTCCTTGGGTTTGATGATCGCCATCAGCGCTTCCGACAGCGCAAACGTCGCCATGACGAGCAGCAGGAACGAGATGCCGTCCACGAGATCGATCATGCCGAGGGTGAAGCGCGGGATGCCCTGCGTCTGGTCCGTGCCAACGGTGGAGAGCATGAGGCCGACAACGGTCATCAGAAGCGCTTTGGCCATATCGCCTTTGCCCGCAAAGGCGGCAACCGCCATCAAACCCAAGACCATGAGGGCAAAGTAATCTGTCGACTGGAAGCTAAGCGATACGCTGGCAAGCGATGGCGCGGCGACCAACAGGAAGAGCGCTGCAATCACACCGCCGGAGAACGATGAGTAAGCGGCAATCGCGAGTGCCTTACCGGCCTTGCCCTGCTTGGCCATGGGGTAGCCGTCAAAAGACGTCGCGACGGTTGACGCCACGCCTGGTGCGTTGATCAGGATGGATGATGTGGAGCCACCAAAAATCGCGCCATAATACACAGCGGCCATGAGGATGATGCCTGCCGAAGGCTCAAGGCTCGCCGCGATCGGGATCATGAGTGCAATTGCCGACATGGGGCCAAGGCCCGGCAACATGCCGATGAAAGTGCCCGCCAGACAGCCGATCATGACGAAGATCAGGTTTTGGAATGTCAGGGCCGTAGAGAGGCCGATCAGGATGCCTTCAATCATCAGCCAGATCGA
>JBCBHR010000193.1:0-4566 GCA_038525365.1 Pseudomonadota bacterium
GGCGACAACTGGAATGTCTTTGTAAGCGGTTTCCAACGCTTTGAGCAGGATTGCTTCGGCCTGCCGGTCGGCCTCCGTGGCCGGTGAGCCATCGTGCTTCAAATCGATGGCGATGTCGCCGCGCGCAACATGCAGCACGCGCCGCGCAGCATCCAAAGCTGCAGGCAGGAGTTGCTCGACAAATTCAGCGGCGCTGTCTGCCATGGGGCGGACCCGGGTTCCGTGGTGCAAGGGTTATGCGGCAGTTCGTACAATGCGTCGAGAGCGATTAACGTAGAATGCATGCTCTGGCGTGAAATGGCGATCCCGGCAGGATTCGAACCTGCGACCCTCAGATTAGGAATCTGATGCTCTATCCTGCTGAGCTACGGGACCACACAGGCTCGAGGCCTAGCAAATCGCTCAATCGTCGCAAAGGGCCTCTTTGCTGTCGCGCAAACCCGACAGTGCGCAGATGGCGGCATGTTGGCTGAGGAATATCTCACCGGTCAGGTTGTCCAACAAATCGGATCGCTTCAACCGGTCCATAACGGGTCCCTTTACCTCTGATAGGTGCATTTTGATGTCAAGATCGGACAGCCGGCGATTGATTTCCTCCAGCGATTCCAGCGCTGAAAAGTCAATCGCGTTCACGGCGGGACACATCAGGATCACGTGCTTCAACTGATCGCGCTCGGCCACCATCGCGTAAAGCCGGTCTTCCAGATAACGCGCATTGGCGAAATACAGACTTTCATCAACCCGCAGCGTGAGCACGCTCGGATCGGTTATGACAGCATGGCGCTCAATGTTGCGGAAGTGCTCCGTGCCAGGCACCTGTCCGACAATGGCCATGTGCGGTTTTGAGGTCTTGTAGAGGTGCATCAAGATCGAAAGACCAACACCGGTGAGTACACCCGCCTCCACGCCGCCGATGAGCGTCACGCCAATGGTCGCCGCAATCGCGGCAAAGTCAGACTTCGAATACTGCCAGCTCTCACGCAGGATGTGTGTATCAACAAGCGACAGGACGGCGACAATAATGGTTGCCGCCAGTGTGGCGACGGGCAGATAGGCAATCAACGGGGTGATTGTGAGTGAGGCGAGCGCAAGACCAAGTGCGGTATAGGCCCCGGCTGCCGGAGTTTCGGCGCCCGCGTCGAAATTCACGACCGATCGGGCAAATCCACCTGTGACCGGGTAACCGCCAGAGAATGCGGCTCCGGCGTTGGCGGCGCCAAGCGCGATCAACTCCTGGTCCGGGTCGATACGTTGACGCTTTTTGGCGGCGAGAGTCTGCGCGACGGAAGCAGACTCCACGAAGCCGATGATTGATATGATCGCCGCCGAGCCAACAAGCGCGGTCCAGACATCAGGTGAAAAATCCGGTATTGTAAGTGGTGGCAAACCCGCCGGAACATGGCCAACCAGTTCCATGCCGCCAGCGCCAAGATCTAGCGCGAAGGCGAGGCCAATCGTGATCGCAACGGCAAAGATGGGAGCAGTACGAGCCATTGCAGACGGCAGGCCAAAGCGTGCCAACTGCGGGCCAGCGCCTTTTCGCACCCACGATAGAAAAGCAACTGAGCCAACACCGATGACAACCGTCGGCCAGTGCAACCCGCCCAAGCCATTGTAGATCGAGGTCAGCATCTCCGGCAGCGTATGCCCGGACGCGCTGACACCGAGAATGTGTTTCAACTGGCTCGTGGCGATCAAGATTGCAGACGCCATGATGAAGCCGGACACGACAGGATGCGACAGAAAGTTGGCGATGAAGCCAAGCCGAAAGAGCCCCATCGCGAGCAGCATAACACCGGACATGAGCGCAAGGGTCAGCGCCAGCGTGGCGTATTGCTCGCTGCCGGGCTCAGCCAGGCGCGAGACAGCGGCTGCCGTCATGAGCGATACGACAGCCACCGGCCCAACGGCCAAGGCGCGGCTGGTGCCAAACGCAGCATAGAGCATGATCGGCACGATGGACGCGTAAAGCCCCGCCTGCGGGGGCAAGCCAGCCAGCAATGCGTAAGCCAACGATTGCGGGATGAGCATGATCGTCACGATCGCTGCCGCCAACATATCGTTGCCAAGCGTTTTCCGGTTATAGCCGCGGCCCCAGTCGAAGACAGGGAAATATCGCTTCCAGCCGGTCACGCCCGTGCTCGCAAGAGTTCATCACTTTGCTGCATGCGCGACACCAATTGCGTCTTGTAGATCATGGTCCCTCAAAGCCCGTTGACCGGCACCTTGAGCATCGGGTTTCCGTCTTTGTCAGTTGGAATTTCGCCTGCGCGCATGTTCACTTGGAGCGACGGGATAATCAGCTTGGGCATGTCGAGTTGGGCGTCACGCTCTTCGCGCATTGCGATGAACTCCTCACGGCTCTTGCCGCCGCCGACATGGATGTTTTGCGCCTTTTCGTCAGCCACGCTGGTCTCCCATCGGATGTCGCGGCCGTTGGGCCCATAGTCATGGCACATGAAAAGCCGCGTGTCGTCGGGCAGTGCCAGAACTTTCTGGATGGAATCATAAAGCTCTCCGGCATCGCCGCCCGGAAAGTCGGCACGCGCTGAACCGCCATCGGGCATAAACAGCGTATCGCCCACAAAGGCGGCATCTCCGACAACGTGCGTCTGGCACGCAGGCGTATGACCGGGCGTTGAGATGACGCGTGCCTCTAGACCACCGATCATGTAAGTGTCGCCGTCTTCGAGCAGGCGGTCAAACTGCGAACCGTCACGCTGAAACTCAGTGCCCTCGTTAAAAACCTTCCCGAATGTCTCCTGCACGAACGTGATTTTTTCCCCGATACCGATCTTTCCACCGAGTTTGTCCTGCAAATAGGGAGCCGCCGACAGATGATCGGCATGCACGTGGGTTTCGATGATCCAGTCGACGCGCAAGCCCTGTTCGCTCACATAGTCCGCGATACGATCTGCGCTGTCGTAGGTGATGCGGCCAGCCGCATAATCGATATCCAGAACGGAATCGATGATAGCGCATGCGTTCGAATTCGGGTCGGAGACCACGTATGAGATCGTGTTGGTCGCCGGATCGAAGAAGGCTTCGACGGTGGGTGAAGTTGACTGAGCGGATATCATTTATGCCTCCAGAGTTTGGTGGTCGCGTGGGTCTTCAGGCCGGAGCGACGCTGCCGCGTGCATTCAGTATGGTTCGGGCAATCAAGATCCCCGCAGCCATGGCGGCGACGAAAATCGGCACTTCGAAGTGACCGAGCCCAAGCGCCGGTAGTGCGCCACCGGGACAGAACCCGCTGATGCCCCATCCTACACCAAAGACGGCGGAGCCACCGACAAGCGGAAGATCGATGTCACGCTTGGTTGGCAAGGAAAACGAGGGCGCAAACAGTGGAGCCGACCGCGTGCCAAAGACCATGCGGTAACCGATAAATGTGGTGATCAGTGCACCGCCCATCACGAAGATCAGGCTCGGATCCCATGTGCCTGCGATATCGAAAAAGTTGATCACCTTGGCTGGATTAGCCATGCCGGAAATCGCGATGCCGACGCCGAATAGCGCGCCGGCGAAAAGTGTTACTGTATGTTTGACCATTGTGCTCAGCCTCCAAGTCCAACAACGTGTCGCACAATGAAAACGGTGATGAAGGTTGCGATCATGAACGTTCCGGTCGCCACAATTGATCGCGGCGAGAGGCGCGCCATGCCACAAACCCCATGACCACTGGTGCAACCGCCGCCGAATGTGACACCGATACCAACAAGTACGCCGCCAATGACAAGCATGGTCGTCGTGACAGGCACCGCGAACGGCACCGCCACATTGGCACCGAATGTCAAAATAAACGGCGCGATGATGGCACCCGCCAAGAATACGACGCGCCAGAGGTGTTCGCGGTTGGCACTGCCGGGCAGTACGCCCGCGAAAATGCCGGTCATCCCTGCAACGCGTCCCTGCGCAAACATGAGAAGTACGGCAGACAGGCCAATAAGGACACCGCCCGCCAAGGACGTGAAAGGTGTGAATTCAGTGGGCATGGAAACTCCTGGGCATGCCATTGCGACTATTCGACAGATGATATATATTCGCCAGCATGAATATACAAGAAGATAAATATAAAAGCGCCATCGCCGACCAGCTTGAGCCGAGAATCGAGGAGGCTGCGCGACTGATGGATATGCTCTCGCAACCAATCAGACTGCGTATCTTGTGCGCGTTGCTTGAGGGCGAGTGGAGCGTTGTGCGGCTGGCAGAGTATGCCAAAATCGCTCAGCCGACGATGTCACACCATTTGCGAAAACTGCGCGATGCGAGCCTTGTCGAGACGCGGCGGGACGCGCAGACGATCTACTATTCGCTGCGAGGAGATGAAGTTCGCGCCGTGCTCGCGGTGCTAAAAGACCTCTATTGCCCCGACGGGTTTGACAGCGTGGGCGAGGCCTGAAGGGTCACGGCTGCCAAAGCTCTTTTTTGTTCCAAACATCCGGAACCTGAAGCTTACCGAGCAGCTTGGGTGCAGGGTCAACCAGCGCACGTGACTGCCATGCGCCGTCCCATTCAGGCGGCAGCGCATAGGGTGGCGTGACAACGGTTTCTGCTGAGAAGCCG
>JBCBHR010000194.1:0-4557 GCA_038525365.1 Pseudomonadota bacterium
CCAGCTGTGTTGCGTCCGGCGGTTGCCGTGCTTGATGATAAGCTGAAGGGCTCGCTGTCGGGGTTTGTGGGTGCGCTGTTGCTGCGTGACCATGACGTTCTGGTCGCCTTCACGGAATACAACCGCAATGTCGTGCGGCTGCTTCCGCCGCTCATTTTGGAGCGCGCGCATGTCGATCAACTGGTCGGAGCGATGGACGAATTGCTGGGCCGTGGCGTTGTGACAATCGTGAAGGACTTCATCGCATCGCAGGTGAAGTAGAGCGCGGCTCTTTGTTTGCGGGGCGCGGGGCCAAACAGGAGGCCAGGCCATGACGGATCTGACCAATATCGGATCATCGCCAGCGGCAGCACCTCGCCGTTTGGTGCGCGCCCTTGTGGAAGCGGTTTTCAATGTGCTGTGCCGGTTTTGGCACGCGTCAGCGCCCGTGCTCGCGCTGCTCTCTATCCTTGGCTTTCTGGCCGTGATGCTCACCATCGACTGGCTTCGCCCTATCCACAACTGGGACACAATCGCGTATCTGGGTGTCGTTGCGCGTGATTGGCTCGGTATGATCGATCCCGCTGCGATTCACGCGTATGCCTTTGACACGGTGCGCGCGGCTGTCTCGCCAGAAGCGTTTGAAGAACTGACGCAGATGGATGAATACCGCATCCGTCAATTCACAGACCCGGCCGCGTTCAACTCCATGCTCGGCATGTATGATGTGAAGTGGGCCTATGTGGCACTTTTGGCCGGGCTCGGCCCGCTTGTGGGCGCGTATGAAGCCGGGTTCGTGATCAACGTCATCGCTGCGACCATTCTGTCTGCAAGCCTTATCTGGTGGTTTGCCCAGACGCGCATGTTGCATTTGGCTTTTATCGCCCCCGCTCTCTTGATGATCGGAAACGTTGTCGGCTTTGGCACTGCGGACATACCAGACTTCCTGATGTTCTCGTTGACGATTGCGGGTGTGCTGTTGATTGACCAGCGCCGCGATACGCTTGGCCTCGTCACGCTTTTCTTGGCAGTGCTTGTGCGCCCGGATTCCATTGCCTTCATCGGCGTGTTGATGGCGATGGCTTGGTTTTACGGGGACCGCATATCGTGGAAAGTGCTTGCCGCATTTGCCGTCTCGCTCGCCTCCTATCTCGTCATCAAAAACGCCGGCACACATCCCGGTTGGTGGGTGCATGCGTGGTTCACGACTTATCGCTACGAGATGACGCTTGAGGGTTTTGATCCGGACTTCTCACTGCGCATCTATCTGACCGGTTTTGTGTGGAACCTTGTCCGTGGTGCACTTGAAAATGAATGGCTTGGGATCATTGCACTGACCGGCATAGCGTGGGGTCTCATGCAGCGCGCGGGGATGCGTATGGGCACCCGCCGCACGACGCTGATCACCGCGCTTCTTGTCGGAGCGCTCGCCAAATATGTTGTCTTTCCGACGCATGACACCCGGTTTTACATCGCGCTCCTGTTCCCCGCGATGCTGATCCTCTTTGCCGAAGGTCGCGATATTTTTCTGCGCAGTACACCGCCCGCCCAAAAGGCGCACTGACGATGAGCGCGCCAAGCGGGGCATCATCGGCTTTTGGGCTGACAGCCTTGGCTGGACACTGGGTCACGCCCCGATTTGTCGACTGGGTTTGCGCGCTTGCTGGCGTGTTGCTGGTGCTGGCAATTGCCGCGTTTGGTGTTTCGCGGCCCGCCTACAATTGGGACATGCTGGCCTATGTCGGCGCCGCGATTGATCATCGCCACGAGAGCGCCGAGGCCATGCACGCGCAAGCGTGGGCGGTGATCCGGGAGGGCGCAAATGCCAGTCAGTGGCAAGATCTAACCACCGCCAATCCTTACAACCGCGCCAACTTTGAAAATCCGAACGCACTGCAGTCCCAGCTTGTCATGTTTCATGTCAAGCCGATCTATGTCTGGGCAATCCGTGCGTTGGAGCCGATTGCCGGTGTCGGCCAAGCGGCCATCGCGATGAGCTGGCTGCCGGGTCTGTTCGTTGGGCTGTTTGCCGTTGGTTGGCTTGCGAGGGCAGGGCGGGTGCAGGCCGTGCCCGTCGTGCTGCCAGTCTTTATCATGGGCGACTATTTCCATATGGCGACACACGTTGTGCCGGACATGCTGCATGCCGCGATTGCTTTGCCAGCGCTCTATCTTCTCTGGCGTGGGCGCGATTGGTGGGCCGCAGCGCTGCTTGTGCTTGCCGTTGGTGTCAGACCGGATTCTGTGATCCTGACGTTTGCGTTGCTCTTGGTCGCGCCGATCTTCCGCATTCCCGTCGCGCCGATTTTGGCGGCGTTCATCGGCGGGCTCGCGGCTGCAAAGGGCATTGCAACGGTCTACGACCATATCGGTTGGTGGCCGCACTTTGTGTTTTCGACCGTCGAACTTCAGGCGGTCGTCACTGGCTTTGATCCGGCATTTTCGCTTGCGACGATGATCACTGGCTACGCGCGTGGCATCTCCGTTGCCTTCCAGCATGCGGAGTGGCCATGGCTCTTGGCTCTGCTGGCGAGCGGGCGGCTACTGGCGCTGGCGCATGGCCTCACAGGTGGTCGTCGCGCGGAAGCCGTGTTCCTGGCATGTCTTCTGGGGCTTGGTGGCAAGTTCCTGTCGTTTCCGCTGCCCGATGACCGGTTCTACTTCATCTTCGTAGCAGGCATGGCGTTGAGCCTTGCGCTCATCGCGAAGCCGCGCTTTGTGCGGTGATCAGCTGCGCGGTTTGACGTTCTCCGGATCGTAGAGCGGCTCGTAGCCGACGCCGGCGACTTCGACGGGAAAGTGCTCGCCAAAATACTCTATCAGCAGGCCGTTGCCCTTCTTGGCGCGGTCGTGCGGCAGGTAGGCCAGCGCGATGTTCTTGCCGATGGACGGGCCATAGGCGATTGAGGTGGCGAACGACCGGCGGCCAAGTTCATCGACCAACACGTCGCCGGTCTCGTGATCCATCACGGGGCACGTGCCGACGGGGTAACGGGCGACGCCGTTGCTGTCGATATTGTCGGTGACGACGAGCGTGCACAGCGTTGCCGCTTGCTGGTTCTTGGCGCGTTGGGCGAGATAAGCCTGCTTGCCGATAAAGTCTGCGTCTTTCACCTTTGGCCGCGCAAGGTCGGCTTCCACCAGGTTGTATTCTGTCAGAAGGTCCGCGTTTTGAAGGCGCAGCGATTTTTCCATGCGGCGTGAGTTGGCATAGGTTTCGATGCCGAAGGGGATAATGCCGAGCGCCCGCAAAGCGTCCCAAACAGCCAGTCCGTGGTCATAGGCCATGTGAAGTTCAAATCCCTGTTCGCCGACGTAGGAGATGCGAAAGGCGGTGACGTCTTTGCCTGAGATGCTTACCTGTTTGAGCGTCGCAAACGGGAAGTTGTCGTGCGTTAGCGCTTCGGGGTCATCGACGACTTTCTGAAGCGTGGCGCGTGCGTTGGGTCCCCAAACGCCGATGGTCACATGTTGTTCGGTTTGGTCGGTGATGTGGACATCCATGCCGAGCTTGGAAGCCATGTCGGTCATGTATCGCAGGTCGCGTGGACCGGCATCCGCGCCATCGACGACAAGGCACTTGTCGTCAAAGCGCAGCATCGTCAGGTCGGCACGTACGCCGCCATCGTCTTGCAGAAAATGGGTGTAGATGCCGCGGTCGATGTTGCGCTCGCCGCCGATTTTGGCAACGCATAGGCGTTCCAAGAAGTCAACGTGATCTGGACCGGTAACTTCGTAAATCGCGAAGTGCGACAGGTTCACCATGCCGACATTTTCGCTCATCTCGAGGTGTTCGGCATTGGATACGCGCCAGAAATGGCGGTTGTCCCATTCGTTTTGGCGCGTCGGAACCTTGTCACCCCATTTGTCGAGCAGGTGCTCGTTTGACGCGTAGCCATGCGCTCGTTCCCAGCCGCCCAGTTCCATGAAGTGGCCGCCCAGTTCGACTTCGCGCTCATAAAAGGGTGAGCGGCGCACATTGCGGCCTTTTGAAAACGGCTCACGCGGATGCACGGCGGGGTTATAGATTTTCATCGCCGTCTCGGAGCAGCGGTCAAAAATGTGCTGCTCTTGCTTCTGGTGGTCGTAGAAGCGGGCGTAGTCGACGGCGTGGTGATCAATGTCAGTTTTGCCGTCGGTCATCATGTCGACGAGGAGCTTGGCCATGCCGGGCCCGTCCTTCACCCACACGGCGACGCAATACCAGAGCCCTTTGGCGTTGGCGCTTTCCCCGATGGAGGGACCGCCATCGGTGGTGACCTGCAGGAGGCCGTTGAACGACCATTTCTCGCTGTAACCCAATTCGCCGAGGATGGGCGTCAATTCCATGGCGCGTTCGAGCGGTTCCATGATTTGTTCTATCGGCAGGTCGCGCTGGGACGGCGAGAGGCGCGCTTCTTCCTTTTCGAGGATGTCGCGCGGGTGGCAGAGGCGCGGGTTCTTCTCCTCATAGTATCCCCACTCAATCTGGCCGCCTTCGGGCGTTGTCGGATCGCCGGTGTCGCGCATATAGGCGGAGTTTCCCTGATCGCGCAGGAGTGGATAGCCGATATCTTTGCCCGTGCCCTCAAACTCATT
>JBCBHR010000195.1:0-4548 GCA_038525365.1 Pseudomonadota bacterium
TGGCTTGATGCTTGTGCTCTCGTCACCGTCCGGCGCCGGCAAATCGACCATCGCGCGAAACTTGCTTGAGCAGGACGACCGGTTTGAACTCTCCGTGAGTGTGACGACCCGGGCGAGGCGGGGCAGTGAAATCGAAGGCGTGCATTATCACTTCATCGACGAGAAGCGTTTCCTGCGCATGCGCGATGACGATGAGTTTCTCGAGCACGCCGAAGTGCATGGCAATTTCTATGCGACGCCTCGAGCCGCCGTCGAAGATGCCATGTCCGATGGCCGCGATGTTCTTTTGGACATCGACGTGCAAGGCGGCCTGCAGGTTATGGAGAAAATGCGGGCCGATGTCGTTTCGATCTTCATTCTCCCGCCATCCATGGCCGAGTTGGAAGCGCGGCTGAAACGGCGCGCTGAGGATGAAGACGACGTGATCCAGAAGCGTCTCGTCAATGCGCGAAACGAGATCGAGCATTGGCGTGACTATGACTACATCATTGTCAATCGCGACCTGTCGCAGGCATTTGACATGGTGCGTTCAATCGTGGTCGCCGAGCGATTGAAACGCACCCGTCGGCCCGGCCTTTTCAGTTTTGTGGAAGGCTTGCTGTCGACTTAGCCCGACAATGCGTTGGCCAACGCGCAAAATTCGTCCAGCGAAAGCGTTTCTGCGCGCCTGGTGCCATCGATGTCGGCACGCGCAAGCAGCGTTTCGCCGCCAATCGGCTTCATGCTCTGCCGCAGCATTTTGCGCCGTTGCCCGAAGGCGTGGCGCGTGACGGTCTCCAAAGACTTCATTTGAACCGGGATCGGCGATTGCCGCGGCGCGAGGTGCACGACAGACGAAGTGACCTTGGGCGGCGGCCAGAACGCCTGCGGTGACACGTCAAACAGGATCTCGGCCGCGCAGCGCCATTGCGCCAGAACCGCAAGGCGACCATAGCTTCCCGTGTTTGGCGATGCGGTGATCCGCTGCGCGACCTCGCGTTGAAACATCAATGTCATCGATTGATAAAACGGCGGCCACGGATCAGCGGATAGCCAATTCACCAGCAGCTCAGTCCCGATATTGTAGGGTAAATTCGCGCATATCGATGTTGGGCCGTCACTGGCCAGAGCGCCAAAGTCGGTCGTCATCGCGTCGCCTTCGATGACATCGAGGCGACCGGGATAGTGCGCCGCGATTTCGGCCAAGGCCGGAAGCGCGCGCGGGTCGCGTTCGACGGCGATGACCTTGCGTGCTCCATTCATCAAGAGGGCGCGCGTCAGTCCTCCGGGCCCTGGCCCAACTTCAATGACCGTGACACCGTCAAGCGATCCCGCGCCGCGGGCGATTTTGCTGGTCAGGTTCAGATCGAGGAGGAAGTTCTGGCCAAGCGCTTTGCGTGCCGACAGCCCGTGTGCCTCGATGACATCGCGCAGTGGCGGCAGGCCATCCACCGCCAAGCGCGGCGCACCATCAAGGTCATCACGGCTCATCGTGCTTAGGCCGCCACGGCCATGGCGCGCTCAATCGCCGCCATGTTTGCCGCCATGCGCAGCGCCGCCACGAAGCTGTCTGCGCGCGCTTTTCCGGTGCCCGCGATGTCGAACGCGGTGCCATGGTCGGGCGACGTGCGAATGAAAGGTAAGCCCAACGTGACGTTAACACCATCGTCGAATGCCAGGGTCTTGGCAGGGATGAGCGCTTGATCGTGATACATGCATATCGCTGCGTCATAGGCTTTGCGCGCTGCGGCGTGAAACATGGTGTCGGCAGGCAATGGTCCCCAGGCGTTGATGCCGTCGGCCTGCACGCGCGCGATGGCGGGCGCTATCAACGCGTCATCTTCGACCCCGAGCGCACCGCTCTCGCCCGCATGTGGGTTTAAGCCCGCGACCGCGATGCGCGGCGCCGTAACGCCAAAACGGTCGATCAGATCGCGGTGGACGATGTGTATGGTCTCAACAATCGCCTGTTCGCTCAACGCGGCTTGAACGTCGCTGAGCGGGATGTGGATGGTCACCGGCACGGTGCGCAATTGCGGCCCCGCAATCATCATCACCGGCGTCGCGCGCGCCGGATCGATCTCCTTTGCAAGCGCGCCTAGAAATTCAGTGTGGCCCGGAAATGCAAAGCCTGCCTCATAGAGCGGTTTTTTGGCGATGGGCGCGGTCACCACGCCCGCACAATACCCATCACTGCACGCGGCAACTGCGCGCTCAATGGCTTCAATGGTGCCTGCTGCATGCCTCGGATCGGGAACACCGGGCGCCTCACTGGTTTCATTCGCCAGCGCCAACACGGGAAGTGCACCGTCAGACGCACGGTTAGCGGGTTCCGCCAAGACCTCGATGGCCACATCAAGCGCCAAGCGTTTGGCGCGGGCGCGCATGAGGTTCGGATCGGCAAAGCAAACAAAATCGGGCAGGGTGGTCGCCGCGCGGTTGGCCCACGCGGTCAGAATAATGTCCGGCCCGATACCAGCAGGGTCGCCGCAACTGACCGCAAGTGGAAGGTCTTTGAGATCTGCCGCTGGCGACATCATCGCCGGTCGATGCGCGCACGCTCACGCAATTGCTCCAGGAATGCATCACCGCTGTCGCCGCCCTGTTCTTCCAGCGCTTGGGTGGAAAACTCCAACTGCGCCACGCGGTCATCGCTGACGGTGCGGGCGCGGCAGACGACGATGAACTCCGCACCGCGCTCGGTCTCTTTGACGCGTGTCGTCTGACCGGTTTGCAGGCCTTTGACATCGTCGTCCCAGTTGGACGGCAGTTGCAGTTCCAGCACGCGGCCAAGGTCACGCACGGCCACATCGCGCAGCCCCTGCGCCAGTGAGACAGTTGAATCACAGCCGCTCACGCGACCGCGCATATTGTTGGCTTCGTTGATCCGCGCGCGCATCGTGTTGCGCTGGCCTTCCGGCACCACGAAGATGACCTGCTGCAAAATGTACTCGGTGGAGGTCGGCTTGTTGCCGCCTTGCTCCAGCATTTTCGCCACAACGTCTTGTTCGTTCATGAGATCGGAGCCCGCAGACCGCTGGCGTGCGCGCAACAATTGGCCCCAGCCGATCTGGATGCGGATGAACTCTTTGAAGTGCTTTGCGGTTACACCGGACTGGCTCAGGATCTGGTTGAGCTGAGATGTGTTCAGATTGTTGTTGCTGGCAAAATTCGAAAACGCGCGGTCGACCATGGAGTCCGGGATGCGAATGCCGCCACGCCGAATGGCGTCGCGCTTCAATGCCTCCTCGACGAGCTGATCCTGCGCGATGTCGTTGATGCCGCCGCTGCGGCGCTGCAACTTCAAAAACGCGATGCGGCGCTGGATATCGTACGACGTCACGGCCTCATTGTTGACAATGATGCGGACTTCGGACGCGACAGCCGGAGCCGTGGTGAGCGCGCCGACAGTACACACACTGCTGGCTATGAGCGCCGCGCACACGGTTCGTCCAAGTCTCTTGCTCAATGAATAAGCTTGGCGCATGTCTCGCCTCCTCACACCCCGCAATGGATATACACACCACTCGCGGATCAATTGCAATTTCTTCGAGCGCTTGATTGGCCCCAAATCCGGGCGAAACCGTGTTGCGATCACGAAAGGTCGCGTGTGATCAGAAGTTCAACCCGTCATCGAAATCAATGCCGCCATCGCCCAGCGTTCGGAAGGAGAAATTCAAGCTGAAATTGTTGCTGAGTTTGTCGTTGCGGTCACGATCTTGGGAATAAACAAGACCGAGCGTGAAACAATCGCAGTCATATTGGAGACCGATTGCGTGCTGATCGAGCCGATCCGTCGCAAGATCATAGGTCGCCGTGCCCGCAAGCCTCCAATGGTCGTCCAAGCCAAATGAACCCGCAACTGTCAATTCTTCGCGCAGGCGGTCAAACGCATAGATTGGCTGCGCTTCCTGTCGTGCATATTCGAGCGACGCGCTGAAACGCTCATGCTCATATCCAATCCCCGCTTCCAAGCGCTCAAGCGAGAAATCTTTCTCGTCAAATCGTCCGCCAACGCGAGCAGAAAACCCATTCGGTGCGCGCACCGCAAACGAGCCGACGAAATCCGACACGTCCGTCTCAAGGCCGGAATTTGCACCGACATTCACGAAGTCCGGCTCGTTGTAAGGATTGGTGCCCGCCAGATGGTAAGATTGACCGAAAACGCCGTGCAACGTCACGCCATTGTCGAGCGTGCCGGTGTAGCGCAGGCCGAGATTGGCGCGCGTGCCACCTTCTACGCGGTCAAAGCCGGTGAACTTGTCGCGCTCAAAAAGGTTTGACGCATCAAAGACAAAGCTTTGCGCGTCTTCGTTGGGCAGCCGACCGGCACCGGCCTCGTCAGGCCGCGCGAAAATCTGCGCAATTGGCTCCACGATATGGGTCGCGCTTGTTGTCGAAAACAGGATCGGCCAGCGCAATTCCAGACCAGCGGTCACCATCCCGCGGAAAAACGTCTCGTCATCGCCGAACGCAGCGCCCGTGGCGCTGAGCGTGCCGTTGCCTGCTGATAACGCCGATCGCGGCGGCGCAGGGTGACGCGTTTTACCGCGACCCGGCAGGCAACGG
>JBCBHR010000196.1:0-4542 GCA_038525365.1 Pseudomonadota bacterium
CTATGTCTACGCTGAAAGCCAGATGGGCCAGGGCCTGCGCGGATTTCACAACCTTCTGAAGGCTGAAGAGGGGTATCCGGAGTTGATCGAATGATGCGCACTGTCGGTGCATTTGTACTTGCAACTCTTCTGGCGACGAGCCCGGTTTGGGCTTGTGAGAGCGCGCAAACGCAGGTTAGCGAGGTTTATCCAACCGGGCCCGAATTGCCGGAAAACCTGTTGCGATTCTACGTCTATTTTTCAGCCCCGATGGGGCAAGGCGACATCCTTGACCATGTCGAGTTGTTGGATGAGGCGGGCAATGCTTTGCCTGATGTGTTTTTGCCCAGTCGCTACGAGTTGTGGTCATCCGACCGGACGCGCCTGACGGTATTGCTCGATCCTGGGCGCGTCAAAACCGGTTTGGTCGCAAATCGCGCATTGGGTCGCGCCCTGGTATCGGGAGCGAAGTACAGTTTGCGCATCTCTTCCGGGGTGCGCGATGAGAACAACTGCCCGCTCCTCGCAGACCACGTCAAAAGCTTCACGGCAGTCACAGCCGATGTGGCATCGCCTTTACCAGAAAACTGGGAACTCGCCTTGCCAACGGCCGGAACGCGCGCGCCTTTGACAATCCAGCTTGACGGTTCGGTTGATCACATCTCGCTTGCCTATCGCATCCGGGTCATTGGCCCCGATGGTGATGTGATCGGTGGCTCTATAGAGTTGGGTGCTGCGGAGACACACTGGCATTTTAAGCCAACGCAGCCATGGCAGGCAGCCACTTACCAAGTGTCGGTTGACCCATTGCTGGAGGATCTGGCAGGCAATCGCATGGATGCCGTCTTCGATCTTGATCTGACCACCGCTGAACGGCCTTCAACGGCTGCAACGGCACAGTACATCGCGTTCGTCCCACAATGAGCCGATATGCGTCTCCGGCTATTGTTGTTCTCGCATTTGGAATGCTGTGGATACCATTTGGCCAACACGAGTTCCTGCTGCAGCACTGGATGAAAGTGGGGACGTTCATGGCCCCCTTTCTCATACTGATCGCTGTCACGTTCACATCAGATGGCGTTGTGCCACTCAATGCGCGGGCTATGGCCGTGTTGCTGTGGGTCGCCTACATCGTGCATCAATTTGAAGAGCACTGGATTGATCTTTACGGCCGAAGCTATGCGTTCAAACCATATCTGAACGACTTTCTGTCCAATCTTTTGGGGCAAACAGGTGGTGCCGAAATCCTCTCTGATGCTTCCGTTTTCGTTATCAACACTTCGCTCGTCTGGCTGGTTGGGGCGCTCGCGGTTTGGCGTGGGTCGGGGCACATTTTTGCGACGCTGTGCATGGCCGCGATCGTGGTTGTGAATGCAATCAGCCACATCGCTGCCGGCGTTGCATCGCAGACCTACAATCCAGGCCTGTTGACCGCGATTGCCGTTTTCGTGCCGCTTGGCGGGGCTGTTTACCTATGGTCGCTACGCACGGACCTGGCAACTGCGGCTTTGTGCTTTGCCAGCATCCTTTGGGCGTTGCTCGGTCATATCTTCATGATCGCGGGCCTACTCGCTTTGAACGGCTTCGGTCACTCGTATGAGCCTATCTATTTTGCGGTCCTGATCGCTTGGTCCGTGTTGCCATGCTTCCTTTTCCCAACAACGGCATCGAAGCGGCCCACCGGCATGATTTCCGCCAATTGACCTTCAATCGGCACGCCTGATTTGCCAGACGTCTAGAAAAAACCACTTCGTCCGATTGAAAGCATTTTTGGGTTTTTGAGACACTTACTCTTCGAGGTTCTGCTGACCACGGTGAAGCAAGCAGGCTTGGTCAAAAATGGACGCAAACCCGCCATTTCACACTCACTTAAACCCAACCAAATCCTCGCCTTCAACCCTTCCCATCTCTTCTTCCCAATGCCGCCGACACAGGCTCACATAGCGGTCATTTCCCCCAATCGCGATCTGATCACCGTCGCGCACGACCTTGCCGTCTTCACCGACGCGGACCACCATATTCGCGCGTCGGCCGCAGCGGCAGATGGTGCGCACTTCGCGCATTTCGTCAGCGATGGCTAACAAGACTTCGCTGCCCGGGAAGAGTTTGCCCTGAAAATCCGTGCGCAGGCCGTAGGCCATGACCGGGATGCCATCGCGGTCGGCAAGGCGCGCCAATTGCCAGACTTGGTCTTCGCTCAGGAACTGCGCCTCATCGACGAAGACACAGTGGATGGTTTTGCTGGCGTGGCGCTCCATCACCATGGCGCGCATATCATCGTCGCCGGAAAACGTTAGCGCCTCTTCACCAAGGCCAATCCTCGACGCAATGCGCCCCACCCCCGCACGGTCATCAAGTTTGGCCGTGAACAAGAGCGTGTTCATCTGGCGCTCGCGGTAATTGTGCGAAGCCTGCAGCAGCATGGTCGATTTGCCGGCGTTCATGGTGGAATAGTGAAAATAGAGCTTGGCCATCGGTTTTGCGCACCTCTCCTTGACGCAACACCTAGCGTGACGCCTAAAGTGCGTGAAGCGGGCACGCCCGTTCTCAACAGGTGAAGGACAACGCCGTGACCGAGACACCGGACAAAAAAGTGCTGCGCGACACCGACGCTGACGCAATCCGGCAGGCCAAAACATTGGTGCATGAGGCGCGCCACGCCGCCTTGGCCGCCAACAATCCAGGCGACCATCCCTCAGTCAGCCGTGTGCAGATTTCCACCGATACCGATGGCGCTCTCGTGCTGCTCACCTCATCCCTGTCGCCCCACACGCAGGCCATGGCCGATCAACCGCAAGTGTCGCTCTTGATTGGCGAGCCCGGCAAGGGCGATCCGCTGGCCCATCCGCGTGTGACGATTTTTGCGCGCGCTGAAAAAGTCGCACGCCAGAGCGATGATCATGCACGCCTCCGCTTCCGCCATCTGTCGCGCCATCCCAAGGCCGAGCTTTATGCAGACTTCGGCGACTTTTCGTTTTTCCGCCTGACAATGACGGGCGCGAGCCTCAATGGTGGGTTCGGCAAGGCCTATGCCCTGACCGCCCAAGACCTGGAAATGGTCGGCGACTGGCAGGGTCTGCGCGGCATGGAAGCAAGCGCCGTGGAGCACATGAATGACGACCATGCAGACGCCATCGGCCTTTATGCGCAGGACCCCGAAACCGGCTGGCGGCTCGCAACGATTGACAGTGAAGGCATGACGTTGACGGCTGGCGACCGCGTCAAACGCATATGGTATCCTGCGCCGCTGGACGCTGCAGGCCATTTGCGCAAGGCGCTCGCTGACATGGCGCAAGCGGCGAGGCAGGCCTCGTGACGTCACTTACAAAACGCCACGCGGATTTTGAGCGGCTCCACCAGTCGGCCTGTTTCGTCATGCCAAACCCGTGGGACATGGGCTCCGCACGGCTCATGGCGGCCAGCGGCGCACAGGCGCTTGGCACCACAAGCGCAGGCCTTGCCTTCACGCTCGGACGTCCCGACATGGGCACGGTCACGCGCGACGAGGCATTGGCGCACGCACAAGCCATTGTCGGCGCAACACCACTTCCGGTGAGCGGTGATTTTGAAAACGGCTTTGGCGATGCACCCGATGATGTTGCCGAAACCGTGCGCCGCGCTGGCGAAATCGGCCTCTCAGGCTGCTCAATTGAAGACACGGTGATGGGCGATCCACCCGGCGCTTACGACCTAAAATTGGCAGCGGAGCGCATCAAGGCCGGGGCCGCCGCAGCGCGTGCGCTTGGACGGCCCTTCGTGTTTTGTGCGCGTGCCGACGGCATCATGAACGGCGTCTACGACACGCACGAGGCGATACGCCGCTTGCATGCCTTTGAGGCGGCAGGCGCGGACCTGCTGTACGCGCCATTGCCACCGTCGATGGAGGAACTCGCCCGCGTCGTGAAGAGCGTAAGGAAGCCAGTGAATGCACTCGTGGCCGGGCCATTCCGGCACTATGCGCTGGCGGACTTCGCAGCGATTGGCGTGCGCCGCTGCTCGGTCGGCTCGTCGCTTGCACGGGTGACGCACCACCACATCGTGGCGGCAAGCCTGGCCATGTGCGGCAATGGAGACTTCTCCGGCTTGGCAGACGCGGCGTCCGGCGATGAGATCGATGCGCTGCTGCTCAAAGGCGCAGATGACTGAGCGCACGACACGGATCACCGATCCAACCGATCCGCGCATCGCCGACTATATCAACATTCGCGAACGCGACTTGCTGCGTGACCACGAAACCTTCATCGCCGAGGGCAAAACGGTGCTGCAGGTGCTGGTTCGCGCGTCGCGTTTCCCAATCAAGAGCCTGCTGATATTGGAAAACCGCATCAACGGCATTGCGCCGATGATCGATGCGCTTCCAAGTGACGTGCCCGTCTATGTGGCCAACCGCGCGGTGATGGACGCCATTGCGGGCTTCCCCATGCACCGCGGTGTATTGGCGGCAGCGCGCAAGACCAACGCCCCGCTCGATCTTGACACTGCCACGCGCGTCGTCGTGCTCAACGCACTCGCCAATCACGATAATGTCGGTGCGGTGTTCCGAAACGCTGCGGCATTCGGCTT
>JBCBHR010000197.1:0-4527 GCA_038525365.1 Pseudomonadota bacterium
TGATAGACTTGAACCATGAACATGCACGTTCCAGCGCAAAAACTCGTCCGGTGTCGTCGGCAATGGATCGTGCATGTTCATGGTTCAAGTCTATCAGTGTCAGCCCGGATTGTCGCCCCGCAGCACCGCCAATGCTTCTGCCGGGTCAATCCGGCCATCATAGAGCGCGCGGCCGGAAATCGCACCTTCAAGCTTTGCAGCATCGGGGAAGGTCATGCGCACCACATCTGCCATGGACGCCATACCGCCGGAAGCGATGACGGGAATGGAAACCGCATCCGCGAGCTCTACAGTTGCGTCCCAGTTGATGCCGCTCAGCACACCGTCGCGGTCGATGTCGGTATAGATGATGGCGGCTACGCCTGCGCCTTCAAATCGCTTGGCCAACTCAATCACGCCAAGTTCGGACGCTTCGGCCCAACCTTCAACAGCGACTTTTCCGCCTTTCGCATCGATCCCAACGGCGATTTTGCCGGGGAACTTTTTGCAGGCGTCCATCACCAGATCGGGATCGCGAACGGCAACGGTGCCGAGGATCACACGGGCCAGCCCCCTTTCGAGCCAGCTTTCAATGTGCGAAAGCGTGCGAATGCCGCCGCCCAACTGAACCGGGTTCTTCGTCGCTTTCAGGATCGCCTCGACCGCAGCGCCATTGACGCTTTCACCTTCAAACGCCCCATTCAAATCGACGACGTGCAGCCACTCGAAACCCTGATCCTCAAACGCTTTGGACTGCGCAGCCGGGTCTTCATTATAGACGGTCGCAGTGTCCATATCGCCGAGCTTGAGGCGAACGCATTGACCGTCTTTGAGGTCGATTGCCGGGAAGAGGATTTTGTGCGTCACGGCATCCACCTCAAAAAATTCCCGATCAGGGCCAGACCCAGCGTCTGGCTCTTTTCCGGGTGGAATTGTGTGCCGAAGCGATTTTCTTTGGCGACGATCGCCGTAACCGGGCCGCCATAATTGCAGCTGGCGACGACGTTGTTCGCGTCTTCTGCATCCAGGAAATACGAGTGGACGAAATAGGCATGCAGGCCATCCGGGCCGGTCTTGATGCCGTCGAGCATCGGGTGGGGTTTTCGGATGTCTATCGTGTTCCAGCCAATTTGCGGGATGCGCAATGTCGGATCGGTTGGCTCCATGATTTTCACGTCACCCTTGATCCAGTCAAAACCATGCGTGACCGACTTTTCCAGACCACGCGTGGACATCAGTTGCATGCCCACGCAAATGCCAAAAAACGGTCGGCCTTTGGCAACAACTGCCTCATCGATTGCGTCGCGCATGCCGTCAACCGCTGTAAGACCCATCGCACAGTCGGCATAAGCGCCAACGCCGGGCAGCACAATTCGGTCGGCGGATGCAACGCGGTCCGGGTCAGCGGTCAGATCAATGTCAGCTGCGATGCCCGTTTCGCGCGATGCGCGCTCGAACGCTTTGGTCGCCGAGCGCAGATTTCCAGACCCGTAGTCGATGATCGCAACGCGCATGTCAGGCGCGCCCAAGCATGATGTCGCCTGCGCCGTCAGGCGCGGCCGGGTTGGCCGTCATTGATTTTGGCTCCGCAGGAGTTGGCGCAGTGCCATAGTGATGAAACGCGATCAGTTCCGCCTCATCCTGATTGCCCGCTTCGCTCACGGCACCGATTTCACGAGAGCCGCGGCGCTTTGCCTTGGCAATCGCCCAGCGTTCGCCCTCCAAACCAACCAAGACGCCAAGCGCGAGGTTGGCCGACAGCGATATGCCAATCGTGGGAACCTGACTGACCAGCATGCCAATGCAGATCATGACGAGGAAAACTGTCAGCGCCTCTATCCAGAGCCGATTGAACAGCAGCCAGGGCAACGGAAAGGCGAGCGCGATGACGGAAAAACCATCACGCATGACTCGCGCGCGCTGACCGCCAATCGGCATATCCGATGTCAAAACCACATAGCGGGCCATGGCCTATCCGTTCAGCGTGCCTTTGGTGGAGGGGATCGCGTCCGACTGGCGGGCGTCGATTTCAACGGCTGTGCGCAAGACACGCGCGACGGCCTTGAAGCACGTTTCAGCGATGTGGTGCGCGTTTGCGGCGTAGAAATTTTCCACGTGCAGGGTGATGCCAGCATGCTGCGATAGCGCCTGAAAGAACTCACGCACGAGCTCGGTATCAAACGTGCCGATTTTGGGCGAGGTGAATTCGACGCGCCAAACCAGAAAGGGACGTCCGGACACGTCGACGGCGGCGCGGGTCAACGCTTCGTCCATTGCGAGATCAAGGCTTGCATAGCGCACCACGCCCCGGCGTTCGCCAAGCGCCTTGTTGATCGCCTGGCCAATGGCGATGCCCGTATCCTCCACCGTGTGGTGATGATCGATGTGCAAATCACCCTTGGCACTGACCGTCATGTCGATCAGCGAGTGGCGCGAAAGCTGGTCGAGCATGTGGTCAAAAAAGCCAATGCCCGTGCTGATGTCACGCTTGCCGGTTCCGTCGAGATTGACGGAAACGGTGATGTCGGTCTCATTGGTCTTGCGCGAAACCTTGGCTTTGCGGTCTGCCATCGTGTTGAAGTCCTGTCGAAAACGAGCCGGTCTTTAGCAAGCGCTTACCGGAAAAACCACCATGCGTTTGCACGGCCTTCGAACATCCTTACATAGGAGCCAACGAAAGGAAGGTTCTTCATGAGTGAGAACAGTTTTGTGCCGTCCATGCATGCAACCACGATTGTCACCGTGCGCAAGGGTGACAAGGTGGTGATTGCGGGCGATGGCCAGGTGACCATGGGCCAATCGGTGGTGATGAAGGGCAATGCACGCAAAGTGCGCCGCATCGGCAAAGACAACCAGGTGATTGCGGGGTTTGCCGGGGCAACGGCGGACGCTTTTACGCTTCTCGACCGGCTGGAAAAGAAACTGGAGCAATATCCCAACCAGTTGATGCGCGCCTGCGTGGAGCTCGCCAAGGACTGGCGCACGGACAAATATCTGCGCAATCTGGAAGCGCTGATGCTTGTTGCTGACAAGGACGTGTCGCTGTGCGTGACGGGCAATGGCGACGTTCTGGAGCCTGAATATGGCGTTATGGCCATCGGTTCGGGCGGGAACTATGCGCTTGCCGCCGCACGGGCATTGGTGGACCTCGATCTGGACGCCGAAGAGATCGCACGCCGGGCCATGCAAATTGCGGGCGATATTTGTGTATTCACAAACCACAATCTTGTCATCGAGACACTCGATGTCTGAGCCGGTCGTCATCCGTCGGCTGACGGCGGATGACGCCATGCAGTACAGAACCTTGCGTCTGCACGGATTGTCCCATGAGCCGACCGCATTTGGCGATGACTACGATGAAGCGATCAAGCGGCCGGACGACTTTTGGATACGAGCGCTCGACAAGCATGGCGTCCATTTTGGAGCTTTCGCTGGCGACCGCTTGATAGGCAAAGCAAACTACAGCGCCTTGCCAGGTCGAAAGCTCAAACATCGCGCCTTCATATACGGTGTCTATGTCCACCCCGATTTTGCGGGCCGTGGGATCGGCGCACAGGTATTGTCGGCGCTTGCCGATCACGCAAGATCCGAGGGTGTCACCCAACTCCACCTCGGCGTCGGCGCGGACAATGAGCCAGCCAAAGCGCTCTACACAAAGCTTGGCTATAAACCTTACGGCCACGAACCGTCCGCGATCCGACTGCCAGATCGGGACATCGACGAAATCCTGATGATCAAAATGCTCGGGTGATCGGTCGATGGACATCACGTTTCATCCGGTCGAGGAAACCGATCTTTCGCTCATCCGCTCCTGGATGGAACAGCCGCACTGGCGCGAATGGTGGGGTGATCCGGATGAAGAACTCGAACTCATCCGTGGGACGTTCGCCGACAAAGACACCACAAAACCGTTCATCTTCCATGTCGATGATGTCCCAACCGGCTACATCCAGTATTGGTTTGTGCGCGATGCAAAGGTGCCGCCATGGAACGTGCAGTCGCCGTGGGTCATGGACTTCGATGATGAAACCATCGGTGTCGACATGTCGATTGGTGACGAAGCTGACCTCGGTAAAGGCATCGGCACGATTGTACTCACCGCGTTCATCGGTGAATTGTGTAACCAAGGCTTCACCAAAATCATAATTGATCCGGACCGGGACAACAAACGCGCCATCCGCGCCTATGAAAAAGCCGGATTCGTGCCCATAAAGGTCACGAAGGAAGAAGAAGGCGCTGTTTTGCTGATGCGATTTGAGGGCGACACCCCATGACGATCACACGCGACCAACTCGACGAAGCGGTGCGCCGCGACATCATCTCCCAAACACAGCGCGATAATCTCGTCGCGTTTGCAAATGGAACGCAAAAACGCGCGCGCTACGGCGATGATGCGGGGGACGCAAATGCGCAGGGCGACGAGGCCATGCGCCTCGTTGGCGGCGGCAATGATGTGTTTGTCACGATCGGCGTCGTACTGGTGGGTGCCGGTCTCTTCTTTGCGCTGCGCTCCGTTGTTGGGCCTAATCTGCTGGTGCTGTTCGGGGC